>NZ_JBEYFC010000171.1:0-16370 GCF_040634175.1 Streptomyces sp. NPDC007162 | reverse complement strand
GTGACGGCGGAGCGGTGGTCCGGGGCGGCCGGTCGGGAGGCGAGGGCGGCGGCCTCGTAGCACTCCTGGGCGGCGACGTGCAGTTCGAAGTCGGCCTTGCCCGGTACGGAGCCGGACTCGCGGACGATCCACTCGCGCAGTTCGGCGGCGTGCTCCGTGAACAGGTCGCCCGCCCTGCGCAGGACCTGGGCGCGCACGAAGTGCGGTGCGCGGGCCCAGTCGCGGTGTGCGGCGTGGGCGGCCGTGGCCGCCGGGGAGACATCGGCGGGGGTGGCGAGGGTGACCGCGCCGAGCGCGTCGCCGGTGGCGGGCTCGGTGACGTCGTACTGCGCGCCGGACAGGGCGCTCGCCTGCCAGGCCTTCGGGTCGAGCAACGGCATGACGGCTCTCCGTTCGATCGCCGGGGTGGCGGGGCCCACGGCGTCCGCGGGCCATTGGTTGAGCGCGCAACATCCTAGCCCGGGGGCCCGGAAACGCACCGCCCCCGACCAGGGTGACCCATCAGCTGGACTCGCGCCGCACCACCGAGGCGCCGAGCACCCTGTGCGTCTCGGGCTCGTCGCCGCAGTCGCGCACCACGCGGTCGACCAGTTCGGCGAGTTCACGGCCGGACGGCAGGTCGACATGGACCGTGGAGAGGCGGGGGCGCAGCAGCCGGCCGAGCATGAGGTCGTCGGCGCCGACCACGGCCGTCTCGTCGGGGATGCGCACCCCCACGTCCTGGAGGGCGCGCATGACCAGCATGGCGTACTCGTCGTTGTAGGCGAACACCGCGTCGATCCCCAACTCTGGCCATCGGGAAGCGAGTTCGGCCGCGGAGTGCTCGGTGTAGCCGAGCGGCAGCCGGGTCACCGTCGCGTCGGTGCCGCGCAGGGCCTGGCGGACGCCTTCGAGCCGGGGCCGGGAGAAGGCCTCCAGGCCGGCGTCGTCCGGGACGACCACACCGATCCGCCGTCGGCCGCGTGCGTAGAGGTGGGCGCCTGCACAGTGGCCCACGACGGCGTGGTCCATCAGCAGGGCGTGGGCGCCGTCGACGCGTTCGGGGCCGAGGGTCACCACGGCCCGGGCGCCGGCCCGCTTGAGGACCGCGACCCCCTCCGGGCCGAGTCCCGAGCCGGGCACCAGTACCGCGACCGGCCGCAACTCGGCCCAGGCGCGGGCGGCTTCGTCGCCGCGCACGCCCGCGGTGCCGTACTGGACGACCGTGTAGTCGAAGCGGCTGAGGGCCCACTGGAGATCGTTGATGAACTGGCCGTACAGCGGTCCCATCGGGATGTCCGAGGCGGGCATCAGGACCATGCGGCTGCGGCCGGCGCGCAGGGTGCGGGCGGCCGCGTGGGGGACGTACCCCAGTTCCTTCGCGGCCTGGTGGACCCGGCGGCGGGTGGGTTCGCTGATCCGTACGGCGCTGGTGTTGTTGAGGACGTAGGAGACGGTCGCGCGGGAGACGCCGGCCAGACGGGCCACATCGGCGCTCGTGGGCACCGAGCGCGGTGTCGGCGACGCCGCCGAGGGCGGTTTCGGTATCTGCACCATGACGTACGGCATAGTGGCAGAAGGCCGGGGACGGGGGTCGGGCGGGGCGAGGTGGTTCACCGTTGGACGAATTGGGCGTCACCCGCCGGGCCGGACACGTCACCGTGCCGCGGCCCGGAGACGGCGGCGGTCAGCGGGGCGGGTCCGTGCGGGTGACCCGGGCGACCAGGTCGGTCCAGCCGGCCTCCAGGCGCTCCATCGGCATCCCGCACTGCCTGGTCAGATGGTGGATCTGGGCGGGGTCCAGGTAGGCGAGCAGCGTCTGGGCGAGCAGTTCGCAGTCGGCGTCCGGCTGTATCTGCCGCAGCAGCATCGTGACGTGGATGCGCAGCGCCCGGAGCGAGGGGTGCGAGTAGCGCCGGGTGGGCTCGTGCTCGGCGGCCAGCCTGAGATCGAGCTGCTCGGCCGTGCGGTACAGCACGGCGATGCCGAAGGCCCGCAGCCGGTCCACCGGCGGGGCGCCGGGACCCAGTGGCGGCGGGCCGCCCAGGAAGTCCGCCTGGAGCTGCCGCGAGGAGTGGTCGAGCAGCGCCATCAGCAGTCCGGTGCGGTCGCCGAAGCGCCGGAAGACCGTGCCCTTGCCCACCTCGGCGGCCGCGGCCACGGCCTCCATGGTGACGCCGGCCACCCCGTGCTCGGCGATCAGCCGGGCGGCGGCCTCCAGCAGCCGGGCGCGGTTGCGGGCCGCGTCGGCGCGCAGGCAGGGCTCCTCCGGGGCGGGCCCCACTTCGAGCAACTGGGGGGTGTCGAAGGGGTCCTGGGGTTGCGGGAAGGGCGGCAGGACGCTGGACATGAAGCCAGCGTAAAGCATCGGGAACAGAACTGGACCGCGGTCCGCTTGGGGTGTTAGAAATTAATCGGACCTCGGTCCGGTTTTGTGACAGCAGTGTTTCAGCCCCCTTGGAGTTCCCCCATGTCTGTCCGCATCCTTGCTCTCGTCGGCAGCCTCCGCGCCGGTTCGCACAACCGCCAGCTCGCGGAGGCGGCCGTCAAGCTCGCCCCCGAGGGTGCCGAGGTCGAGGTCTTCGAGGGCCTTGCCGACATCCCGTTCTACAACGAGGACATCGACGTCGAGGGTGGCGTCCCGGCCGCGGCCGCGAAGCTGCGCGAGGCCGCCCAGGCCGCCGACGCGTTCCTGCTCTTCTCCCCCGAGTACAACGGCACCATCCCTGCCGTCCTGAAGAACGCCATCGACTGGCTGTCCCGCCCGTACGGCGCCGGCGCCTTCGGCGGCAAGCCGGTCGCCGTCGTCGGCACCGCCTTCGGCCAGTTCGGCGGTGTGTGGGCGCAGGACGAGACCCGCAAGGCCGTCGGCATCGCCGGTGGCAAGGTGCTGGAGGACGTCAAGCTGTCCATCCCCGGCTCCGTGGTCCGCTTCGCCGAGACCCACCCGGCCGACGACGCCGAGGTGGCCGCGCAGCTCACCGAGGTCGTCGCGCGTCTGCACGGCAACGTGGGCGTGGCCGCCTGACACGCTTCCCGCACGCAGGGGCCGGAGCCGAGCTCCGGCCCCTGCGCGTGCCGCCGGTCAGTCGGTCCGGCGGGCCGCTCGACGGCGCGTGCGGCGAAGCTCTCCAACCCGCCCCCGAGGTCTCGCCGAGCCGCGGTGACAGGATGACGGTGTCGAGGCCGGGCCTGGCGTATCCCTGAGCGTCCCCGGTGAGCATGCTCGAAGCCGAAGCCCCGGCGCCCGCCTCCGGCCGGGTTCCGGGGCACCCGCCGGATGGCGGGCAGCTTCCGCCGCCCGGCGGCGGCACTGCTGGGAGGCGTGCCCGGATCATGGCCGTACGAGCCGTACCGCACCGCCGCGAGGAGCCGCCATGACGTACGCACCGCCCCCGTTCGACCCCGAACTCTCCGCCGCCCTGGAGATGATCGGGGAGGTGATCTCTCCGGCGTTCGCGCTGGAGGACATCCCGTCGATCCGGCAGGGCGAGGGGATCCGGCTGCTCTCCGAGGTGGACCTCACCCTGGGCGGGGCGTTCGAGGTGACCGACCGCACGGTGCCCGGACCGGCGGGCGCCCCGGAGATCTCGCTCCTGGTCTGCCGTCCGGTCGTCCCCGAGACCCCCGGTCCGCTGCCGGTGATCTACCACGTGCACGGCGGCGGGATGGTGATCGGCAACAACCGGGTGGGCGTGGACGTCCCGCTGGCCTGGGCGAGCGAACTGGGCGCGGTGGTGGTGTCGGTGGAGTACCGGCTGGCGCCCGAGCACCCGCATCCGGCTCCGGTCGAGGACGTGTACGCGGGGCTGCTCTGGACAGCGGAACACGCGCCGGAGTTCGGCGGCGACCCCGAACGGATCGTGATCGCCGGGGCGAGCGCGGGCGGCGGCCTCACCGCGGCCCTGGCGCTGCTCCTCCGGGACCGCCGGGGCCCGGCCGTGATCGGCCAGATGCTGATGTGCCCGATGCTCGACGACCGCAACGACACGCCGTCCAGCCACCAGATGAAGGGCCTCGGCGTCTGGGACCTCACGGCCAACGAGACCGGCTGGACCGCCCTCCTCGGCGATGCCCGCGGCGGCCCCGACGTCTCCCCCTACGCGGCACCCGCCCGCGCCACCGACCTCACGGGCCTGCCTCCGGCCTTCCTGGACGTCGGCTCCGCCGAGACCTTCCGCGACGAGACCGTCGGCTACGCCTCCCGCATCTGGCAGTCCGGCGGCACCGCCGAACTCCACGTCTGGCCGGGCGGCTTCCACGGCTTCGACGGCTTCGCCCCCCAGGCCGCCCTCTCCCAGGCGGCCAGAGCAGCCCACGTGACCTGGCTGCGCCGCCTGCTGGCCCGCTGAGCGAAGCCGGCCGTCCGTCCCGCCGCCGGCGCCCCGGATTCTTGCCGTCTTCGACCGGCCGGTTGGCGGTCGGATGCCCGGTCGGGGGACAGGTGGCGCATCATGGGGCCATGAAGGAGCTGGCGGGGCGGCTGGCGGCGGTGGACCCGGATGCCGGGGCCGCCGTCTCCGTGATCGCCTACTTCGACCGGCTGGCCGAGGCCCGGGCCGGTCTGGAGGCGCTGGTGCGCGGGGCGGCCGTGCTCGCGGGGTGCCCGGCGCGGCTGGTCGACCCGGAGCGGCGGGTCCGGTTGCGGGTGGAGCCCGACGGGCGGCGCGCGGACCGCGGGGACGCCCCCGACCCCGGCTGGCCGGGGGCGCCGCTGACGCCGGGCGGCCCGCCCGCGCTCTGGCTGGAGCGGGCCGAGGGCGACGGGCCGAGCGTCGTGGACGCGGTGATCCTGGAGCGGGCCTCGGCGGCCGTACGGTCCGTGCTCGACCGCACCCGGGGGCGGGCCCCGGCGCCACAGGCGGACGATCCGGCCCTGGTCGAGACCGTCCTGGACGCCGACGCCCCGCTGCCGGCGCGACTGCACGCGGCCCGGCGGCTCGGCCTTAACGGCACCGGCCCGGCCGCACGGGTGCGGGCGGTGGCGGTGGCGGACGGGCCGCCCCGGATCGTGGCGGACGGACAGCCGCTGCCGACGACGGGACGGGCCGGGGTGGGACCGGCGGTGACGGTCGCGGACCTCCCCGGGTCCTGGGTGGCGGCCCGTACCGCGCTGCGGTTCGCCTCCGACGGCGGCGCGGCGGAACCGGGCGGCCGCGGCGTCGTGCACGCCGACGAGCTGGGCGGTGTCGCACTGCTCGCCGATCTCGTCGTACCCGGCGCGGAACCGGCGCCGGACGTCCGTGCCGTCGAGACCGCCGCGGCGGACGCGCCCTGGATGCTGCGCACGCTGCACGCGGTGGCGGCCACGGCGAGCCTGCGGGCGGCGGCCGCCGAGGTCAACGTCCATCACTCCACCCTGCAGGACCGGTTGGCGCACGCCGAGCATCTGCTGGGCTGGTCGGTGCGCACCCCGCAGGGCCGGTTCCGGCTCCAGGTGGCCCTCACCATGCGCCACCTGATGAAGAATCAGTAGCCGCAACGGCGGCTGCCTCTGGTCAGTAGACGTCCCGGACGTAGCGCTTGTCCGAGGCCAGCTGTTTGACGTACGCCGTCGCCTCGTCCTCGGTGAGCCCGCCGTGCACGGTCGCGATGTCCCGCAGGGCGCGGTCGACGTCCTTGGCCATCCGGGAGGCGTCGCCGCAGACGTAGAAGTGGGCGCCGTCCTGGAGCCAGGACCACAGTTGCGGGCCGTGCTCGCGCATCCGGTCCTGGACGTAGACCTTGGCGCGCTGGTCGCGGGAGAAGGCGGTGTCGAGGCGGCTCAGGGTGCCCTCCGCGCGCAGCGCCGTGAGCTCCTCCTCGTAGTAGAAGTCGGTGGCCCGGTGCTGTTCGCCGAAGAAGAGCCAGTTGGGGGCGCGGTGGCCGCGGGCCCGGCGCTCCTCCAGGAAACCGACGAAGGGCGCCACGCCGGTGCCGGGGCCGACCATCACCATGGGGGTCGTCGGGTCGGCGGGCGGCCGGAAGTGCGGGGAGCGCTGGACGTGCACCGGGACAGGTGTGCCGGGCTCGGCGTCGGCGAGGAACGGGGAGCAGACACCCTGCCGGGGGGTGCCGTGCAGGTTCTCGTAGCGGACCACGGAGACGGTGAGCGAGACCTGGCGGGGGTCGGTCAGCGGGCTGGAGGAGATGGAGTACAGCCGCGGTTGCAGCCTGCCGAGGACGCCCGCCCAGTCCCCGGCGCCGGCCCGGATCCCGAACTCGGCGACGACGTCGACCGCTTGCCTCCCCCAGGACCACTTGGCCAGCTCGTCCTTGTTGTCGGGGCGCAGCAGTTTCCGCAGCTCACGCGGGTCACGGGCGCGGTCGGCGACGAAGCGCAGCAGGCCGGGCGTGATCCGGGTGATGTCCAGGTGCCGCAGCAGCGCTTCGGAGAAAGGCATGTCACCGACCCCGTTGACGTCCACGGCGGTTGTCGCGTCGAGACCGGTGACCTCCAGCCACTCACCCACGAGGGACATCGAGTTGAGGGGACGCACACTCAGTGCGTCGCCCGCCTCGTACGTGAGCGGCGTCTCGCTGTCGCCGATGTCGAAGGTGAACCTGCGGACCTCCTTCCCGGCGCCGGGCAGGCTGAGCAGCCGGTTGCCGACGAACCGGGCGGCGGTGGGAGCGGGGCGCCGCGACCTGGTCGGCGCGGGCGCGGGGGGAAGTGCGGGGACGGAGGAGACCGCGTGCGCGGAGGGATGCGCGGGGGCGGCGGAAGACGTGGCGGACGCGTCCTTGAGTGCCGTGAGCACCTGGTCGAGCCAGGCCTCCGCCTGTGGCTCGTAGTCGGGTTCGCAGTCGGTGCGCGGGGCGAGCCGGACCGCGCCGAGTTCGTCCATGCGGCTGTCCAGGCGCCGCCCGTGCCCGCAGAAGTCGTCGTAACTGGAGTCGCCGAAGGCCAGGACGGCGAACCGGCGTCCGGTGAGGCGGCCGGCGTCGAGGGCGGCCAGGCCGTCCCAGAAGCCGGCGCCGTTGTCGGGGGCGTCGCCGTCGCCGAAGGTACTGGTGATCAGCAGCAGGTCCGCGCCGCTGGGCAGGGCGGCCGGATCGGCCTCGTCCATGGCGAGGAGGGAGGCGGTGTGGCCGCGGGAGTTGAGCCGCTCGGCGGTGGTGGCGGCGAAGTCCTCGGCGTTGCCGGTCTGGGAGGCCCAGAGGATCACCACCTGGCGGGTGGCCGTTGCCGGCGCCGGGTCGGCGGGCGCCTGCGAGCGGGAGTACATGCCGGCGAGGGTGCCGTTGACCCACAGGGCGTGCTCGGGACTGAAGGGCGCGTCGGGCGGCAGTACGGGGACGCCGGGGGAGCCGACCGGGATGCCCGCGAGGAAGCCGACCAGGTAGTGCCGTTCGGTCTCGGTGAGGACCGGCGGCGGGACGGGGGCCAGCCCGAAGACGGAGGCAGCGGCGGGCGGTACGGCACCGGTGACGACGTCGGCGGCGGTCGGCGCGGCTGTGGGCGCGAGGGCGGCGGCGGGCGTCCGCTCGGTGCCCGGTACCTGCACGGTGACCGGGGTGGAGACCTTGGTCAGCGACACCGCGCACACCTTCAACTCGGGCTGGAAGGAGAGCGGGTCGACGGCGTCGCTGGTCACCGCGTTGACGCTGAGGTATTCGCCGAACAGGTCGTTCCAGTGGAAGGGGGCGAAGCAGGAGCCGGGTCGGACCCGGTCGGTGACGACCGCCGGCAGCACCGCCCGGCCGCGCCGCGAGGCCACCTCGACGGAGTCGCCTTCGGCGATGCCGAGGGCGGTCGCGTCCGCGGGGTGGATCTCCACGAAGGGGCCCGGGTCGAGCTTGTTGAGCTTGGCGACCTTGGCGGTCTTGGTGAGGGTGTGCCACTGGTGCTGGAGTCGTCCGGTGTTCAGGACGAACGGGTAGTCGTCGTCGGGCATCTCGGCGGGTGCCAGGTGCGGACGGGCGTGGAAGACGGCGCGGCCGGAGGCGGTGGCGAAGGTGAGGGACCCGTCGGCGGCGACGTACCGGACGGGGTTGCGGTCGGGGCCGTCGGGGGCGGCGGGCCACTGGACGGGGCCTTCGCGGAGCCGGTCGTAGGTCACGCCCCGCAGGTCGTAGCCGGTCCCCGGGTTGTGGAAGCGCTTGATCTCCTCGAAGATCTCCTCGGCGCTGTCGTACCGGAAGCCGTCCTCGTAGCCCATCGCACGGGCGACACCCGCGATCAGCCGCCAGTCGGCGACGGCCTCGCCCGGGGCGTCGGCGGCAGGCCGGGCGAGCGTGAGGTTGCGCTCGCTGTTGATGAGGACGCCCTCGGTCTCCGTCCACAGGGCGCCGGGCAGGACCACGTCGGCGTAGGCGTTGGTCTCGGTGTCGGTGAAGACGTCCTGGGTGACGACGAACTCTGCGGCCTCCAGGCCCTCGATGACGGTCCTGCGGTTGCCGACGGAGGCGACCGGGTTGGTGCAGATGATCCAGCAGGCCTTGATCTCGCCGTCGGCCATCTTCTGGAACATCTCGACGGTGCCCCTGCCGACGCCGTCGGCGCGGATCGTGCCGGGCTCGAGATCCCACACCTCCTCGACGAAGGCGCGGTCGGCGTCGGCCAGGACCGACCGCTGGCCGGGCAGCCCCGGGCCCATGTACCCCATTTCCCGGCCGCCCATGGCGTTGGGCTGCCCGGTCAGCGAGAACGGGCCGCTGCCGGGACGGCAGATCTTCCCGGTCGCGAGGTGCAGGTTGATCAGGGCGTTGGTGTTCCAGGTGCCGTGGGTGGACTGGTTGAGCCCCATGGTCCAGCAGCTGGTCCACTCCCCCGCCTCGCCGATCAGCCGGGCCGCCGTGCGCAGGTCGGCCTCGGGGATGCCGGTGGTCTCGGCGACGGCGGCGGGCGGGTAGTCGGCCAGGAACTCCGGCATCGCCTCCCAGCCCTCGGTGTGCGCGGCGACGAAGTCGGGGTCGGTGTGGCCGTTCTCGTGCAGGAGGTGCAGCAGGCCGTTGAGGAGAGCGAGGTCGGTGCCGGGCCTGACCTGGAGGAAGAGGTCGGCCTTGGCCGCGGTGGCGGTGCGGCGCGGGTCGACGACGATCAGCTTCGCGCCCGCTTTCACCCGGTCCATCATCCGCAGGAAGAGGATGGGGTGGCAGTCGGCCATGTTGGAGCCGATGACCAGGAAGACGTCCGCCTTGTCGAGGTCCTCGTACGAGCCGGGCGGGCCGTCGGCGCCGAGGGAGAGCTTGTAGCCGGTGCCCGCGCTCGCCATGCACAGCCGGGAGTTCGACTCGATGTTGTTGGTGCGCAGATAGCCCTTGGTGAGCTTGTTCGCGAGGTACTGCGCCTCGAGGCTCAGCTGCCCGGAGACGTAGAGGGCGACCGCGTCCGGGCCGTGCTCGTCGACGATCGTGCGCAGCCGCCGCGCGGTCTCGGCGACCGCCGCGTCCACGGCGGTGGGTACGGCCTCCTCGCCCCGCGCCGGCCGCAGCAGGGCGGTGGTCAGCCGGCCGGGCGCGGCGAGCATGTCGGCGGTGGTGGCGCCCTTGGTGCACAGCCGCCCGAAGTTCGCGGGGTGCTCCTTGTCGCCGGACGCCTTCAGGACGGTACGGCGGCCGTCCGGGCCCCGGCCGATGTCCAGGACGATGCCGCAGCCCACCCCGCAGTACGAGCAGACCGTCCGCACCCGGTCGGTGCCGGTGCTGCGCGAGTCCGGCGCGGCCACGGGCGCCCCCTGTTCCTGCTGGTCGGCCTCTTCGGTTCGGGCTCGACCGTATGTACCGCTGATTACGTGGGCGTCACCGCTCCCGATCAACAGGGGTTAAGCCCGCCGCACAGACCCGTTCACGGCGATGTGAGCGGACCCGTACGAGATGCGCGTCCCGGCGACCTGATGGACGATGGGGGCGGCCGTGGGAGGGGGCAGGCGAGGAGGACCGGGTGGACAGGGACACCTCCCCACGACGAGCGGCCACCGGCACCGCACCGGCCGCCTCCTCGGCACCGGCCGCGCGTACGGCGCCGGCCGCGCCGCCCGCCGGTCTCGCCTACGTCGACATGCTGCGCGGCATCGTCGAGGACTCCGGCGCCGGGTTCGCCGTCCTCGACACCGAACTGCGCTACCTGTACGTCAATCCGCACATGGCGCGGATGACGGGACTGCCCGCCGCCGCCTACCTCGGGCACCGGCTGCCCGAGGTGCTGCCGCACATCCAGCGCTCCGAGCAGGTGCTGCGGGACATCCTGCGCGACGGACGGCCACGCGAGATGATCGTCACCGGGCGGACCTGGGTGGATTCGCCGTACCAGGTCCGGGAGTGGCGCTGTGTGTACCACCGGCTCGTGGACAGCGCGGGCAGGGTGGTGGGCGTCGCCGGGGTGGGCCTGGAGATCAGTGAGCCGCAGCAGTACGTGTACGAGCTGGAGCGCGCCCACCGGCGCCTCGCGCTGCTGGACGCCGCCGCGTCCCGGATCGGTACCGGCACCGATGTCGCCGGGACCTGCCGGGAGCTGGCCGAGTTCGTCGTACCGGAGCTGGCGGACGCGGCCGGGGTGGAGCTCACTCCCCCGGACACCGTGTCGGCGCGGCGGACACCGACCCGGCTCGTGGCGTACGCCACGCGTCCCGGGCTGGCCATGGGCCTGGCCGCGCTGGACGCGCGCGGTGAGCTGGTCGGCTGGCCGCGCGGCACCGGCACCCGGCGGAACCTGGCGGCGGGCCGGGTGTGGCGGCGCAACGCGATCACCGAGGCGCAGTGGCGGTCGCTGGTCCCGCGCTGGCCGCCGGCCCTGGCCTGTCTGGCCGCGGGCGTCCACTCGGTGCTGCTCGCGCCGGTGGTCGCGGACGGCCGGGTGCTCGGCATCCTGATGCTGGCCCGGGCCGGGGAGTCGGCGCCGTTCTCGACCGAGGACGCCACGGTGGCCCGCGAACTCGCCGCCCGCGCGGCCCGTGCCCTGGACCGGGCGGTCCGCTTCCAGCGCGAGCACACCATGGCCCTGGAGCTGCAACGCGCCCTGCTGTCCGAGCCGGGCCAGTTGCAGCGGCACGCCGGTGTGGAGACGACCGCGCGCTACCGGCCGGCCGACGACGGTTCGCTGATCGGCGGTGACTGGTACGACGTCGTGGCGCTGCCCGACGGCCGGACGATGCTGGTCATCGGGGACGTGATGGGCCACGGCGTGGACGCGGCCGTGGCCATGAGCCACTACCGTTCGACGCTGCGCGCCCTGGCCCTCGCGGGGCTCTCGCCGCGCCACATCCTGCAGCACGCGGACCGCATGGTCGCCGACTCCGGCTTCGAACGGGTGGCCACCTGCTTCCTGGCACTCGGTGACGCGGACGTCGCCACGCTCACCTACGCGAGCGCCGGGCATCTGCCGCCGGCCTGGCTGACCCCCGAGGGCACGATGCAGCTGGTGCCGGTGCCGGTCGGCCCGCCGCTGGGCAGCGGGCTCGGCCGGTACGAGCAGCGGGTCACCCCGGAACGCGGGGGTGTGCTGCTGCTGTACACCGACGGACTGGTGGAGCGGCGCGGGGAGGACATCGATCGCGGTCTGGCGCGGCTGACGACGCTGCCGTTGTGCCCCACCGATCCGCTGGACGAGATCGTCGACACCGTCCTGACCCGCCTCGCCGCCGGCTCGGAGGACGACATCGCGCTGCTCGCGGCCCGGGCCGTACGAACGTGATCCCGCTGGCAGTCGCAGGTTCAGCCGTAGGTGAGGACCATACGGAAGCGGGCGGCCCCGGTGAGCATCTTCCGGTAGGCCTCGTCCGCCTGCTCCAGCGGTACGGTCTCGATCGTCGGGCGGATCCCGTGCAGGGCGCTGAACTCCATGGTGTCCTGCACGTCCTGCGCCGTGCCGGAGGGGTGGCCGCGGACCACCCGGGCACCCATGATCAGGTGGAACGGGGTGATTCCGAGGGGCTCGGGGTCGGCGCCGATCACCACCAGTTCACCGCGGGGTGCCAGCCCGTCCACGGCCGCCGTGATCGCCTGGGAGTTGCCCGCGGTGGCGAGGACGGCCTTGGCGGCGCCGAGCGACTGGAGGGCCTCCGCGACGGGTGTCCCGGCCGTGGAGTCGACGTAGTGGTGGGCGCCGAGCTGCTTGGCGAGGTCGGCCTTCTCGGCGCCGCGGGCGACGGCCACCGTCTCGAAGCCCATGGCCACCGCGTACTTCACGCCGAGGTGGCCGAGCCCGCCGAGGCCGACGACGGCGACCAGGTCACCGGGTTCGGCGGGGCTGCGCCTGAGCCCGTTGAAGGTGGTCACCCCCGCGCAGGCCATGGGTCCGGCGTCGGCCGCGGTGAGCCCGTCGGGGATCCGGGCGAGAGCGTCGACCGGCGCGATCACCTTCGTGCCGAAGCCGCCGTCGTAGGCCCAGCCGGGCGTCTTCATGGTCTCGCACACGATGAAGTCGCCCTGGCGGCAGGGCTTGCAGTGGCCGCAGCTGCCGCCGAACCAGCCGACCGCCACCCGGTCGCCGACGGCCCAGCCCCAGTCCCCGATGCCCTCGCCGATCTCCTCGATCCGTCCGGCGATCTCGTGCCCGGGCACCACGGGGAACGTGATGCCCGGTACGCCCGCGTTCACGAAGAGGGTGTCGCTGTGGCAGATGCCGCAGGCCTCCACCGCGATCCGCACATGACGCGGTCCCGGCCGGGGCACCTCCCGCTCGACGATCTCGAACGACCCGCCTGCGGCGGACACCTGCGCGACTCGGTAGGTACTCATGACGTCTCTCCCGGAGCGGGTACGACGGGAACGGTCCGAAACCCCTTCCCCCAGCACACCAGCTCCGGACCGATCACGCGCGCCGAGCCCTGGTCACGGGGTGGTGCCGTGGTACTGGTCCCAGGTGTAGGCGAGGTCGGGTGCGGCGGGCTTGCCCGGCCAGGAGAAGTAGTCCCAGACGAGTTCGGCGGGGTTGGTGGCGAGGTAGCCCCGGCCGGGCAGGTCGTCGGCGTCGTCCCAGGCCCAGGGCGGGTTGGCCGCGTCGGTGTCGCAGGCGCCGTCCGCCGGGCCGAGGACCCCGCCCGCGCCGCACCTGGCGCCGTAGGGGTTGGGGCTGTCGTCGCCGGCGAAGTTGTCCGGGGTCGCGAACAGCGTGGTGAGGTTGCGGTTCGCCCACATGCCGTTCGCCGCGAAGATGTCGGTCAGCGTGTACTGCACGTCCCGGTCGTTCGAGCCGGACGGCACCTCGGCGGTGGTGCCGGGGTAGTAGACGATGCCGTCGCCGTTCGCGTACTGGTCGCGTTCCTTCGACAGGTAGCCCTCGGCCCAGGCGGCGTGCGTGTTGGGCTGCTGGGTGGTGAACGGGCGTCCGTGGCCGTCGTCGTGCGGGTCGCCCTGGAGCTTCAGGGCGCCGTCGACGCTCTCCTGTCCGCTGGTGAAGTCGCTGCCGGCGGGCACCCAGGAGTAGAAGTTGCTGTGCGCGACGGTGATCGCGGCCTTCAACTGCCCGTGCGCCGGACCGTCGTTGGCGACCACCTCCAGCACGCCCTCGGAGTCGTTCTCGTGCTCGGTGAGGTCCTCCTGGTAGTTGTCGAGGACGCCGTCCGACCAGTCGCGCGGGTGGAAGTACATGTACAGGAGGTAGGAGAAGGACGGGGTCTGGACGACCGAGTAGTAGACGTGGGCGGCGAGCGGGAACCGGCCGGTGTTCTCCCAGTTGTCGCGGCCGTCGAGGTCGCCGTCGTAGTCGTACGACATGATGTAGTCGGACTTGCCGCCGAGCGCGGTCTCGCCGGTGGAGTCGACGTCCTGGAAGTTGACCGGGGCCCACCACTGGGCGAGGGCGGCGCGGTCGGCGGCGGCGTCCGCGTGGGCGGGGACCGGCCGGGTGAGGGCAGCGCCGCACAGGGCGGCCAGGGCGGCGGCCAGGGCGAGGGGTCTGCGTCGGGTCAGAGGCACACGAGAACGCTGCGGGCGGCTGGTTGCCACGGTTCCTCCGGGAGCGGCGAAAGGACCGGCACGACAGTGAAGTCGACGTGCTGGTAAGGGAGTTGACGCTATGGACCGGTGGTGCGTGTGGAGCCGCGGGTACGATACAGCGCGCTGTCGGCGCGGCGTCAGGTGTCAGGTGTCACCAGATGAGGGATCGCGCGGCTTCGACGACCGCCAATCAGGTCACGTACATGAACCTTGCGCACATGTATGTTCGCGGCCGCGGTCGGCACGCAAAACTCCCTCATCTCCCCTGCACGTCGGTCCGGTCGGAGAGGAAGCCTCGTTCGCGCATGTCCCGAAGAGCCCTGTTGGCGACCGCAGGCGGCGCCGCGGTCGTCACGGCGGCACCCGGGTCCGCCCGGGCGCACGACGGCCCGGCGCCGGCGGCCACCGGCGGGTCGGCGGCTTCTGGCCCGGCGTCCTCTGGATGGGCTGGCTCCACAGCGGGGACGACACCCTGCGCACCCTCGCCCTCGAATCGGCGGCGGCACTCGCCCCCCGCCGCTACGACACCGGCACCCACGACCTGGGCTTCCTCTTCACCCCCTCCTGGGTCACCGCCTGGCGGCTGACCGGCGACACCTCCTGGCGGGACGGCGCCGTGCAGGCCGCACGCTCTCTGCTCCGGCGCTGCAACCCCCGTGGCCGCTTTCTGCGCGCCTGGGGCGCGCTCGGCACCCCCGCCAACGCGGGACGCATGATCATCGACACGATGATGAACCTCGACCTGCTCGTCTTCGCCGGCCGGGAGACCGGCGAAACCGCCTTCCTGGACGCGGCCGTGGGACACGCGCGCACCACCCGGCGCCTCCTCCCGCGCCCGGACGGGTCCCTCCCGCACGTCTACGACCTGGACCCGGCCACCGGCACCCCCATCGGCCCGAACACGGTCCAGGGCTACAGCCCCACGTCGGCCTGGGCCCGCGGCCAGGCCTGGGGCGTCTACGGCTTCACCACCATGTACCGGCGCACCGGCGACGCCGAGTTCCTCGCCACCGCACGCGAACTCGCCGACTACGCGGTGCGGGCGCTCGGCCCGGACCACGTCCCCGTCTGGGACTACCGGGCCCCGCAGCAGCCGTACGACATCAAGGACGCCTCCGCCGGGGCGGTGACGGCCTGCGGGCTGCTCGACCTGGCCGCCGCCACGCTGTGCCGGACCTGCCTCACCACGAACTCCACGCGCGCCGAGGCCGTGGTGGCCCGCTGCACCCGCAACCGCCCCGCCGAGGACGGCGTCGAGATCTTCCCTCCCCTACGCCGACTACTACCTTCTCGAGGCGATCCTGCGCGTGCTGCGCCCCCGCGACCTGGACCGGGCGATCGACCTGTCGACGGTCTGACCCACCCCCGGCCGTCACCTGCCCCAGATCTTCCGGTACGCCTCCCGGTAGCCCGACGGGTCCCAGGTAACGGCCCCCTGGGAGTTGGCCGCGGTCGCGACGTGCACGGGCGCCGCGTACCCGCTGGCCCGGGCGTGCGAGAAGGCGCGGTTGAACTCGTCCACGATCTGCCAGCCCTGCTGGGTCAGCGGCTCCGGGACGGTGGCGGACTGGTACTGACCGCTGTTGATGCGCTGGAAGGCCGACGGATCGCCGTCCCCCGCCCCGATGTTGTACGGCGGCCCCGCACCCGGCGCGCCGGCCGCGCGGAGGGCGGGGGCGGCGTCGGCGAAGTAGAGGTCGTTGATGGCGACGGAGTGGGTCCAGCGGGCGCCGAAGCGGGACAGGAGCGCGGCGGCCTCACGCGGGGTCCGGCTGCTCGCGTCCGGGATGGGGATGTTCTCGTACGCGAGGACGTGCACGCCCGCACAGGTGGCGAGCTCCGCCGCGATCAGCCGGGACTTGGTGCGGGCGAACGGGATGGAGTCGTCGGTGAAGACCACGACACCGGCGCGTCCCCGCGAGTTCTGGATGATCCACCGGGCGCTGATCCGGGCGACGTCCTGGACGTGTGTGGTGACGTTGCTGAAGAGCGGGGGCCGTCGGCTCGGGCCGGGGGCGGCGACCGCGTGCCAGCCGACCAGCGGAATGTGCTGGGCGGTGGCCCGGGCGACCTGCTGCGAGGTGGTACCGGGATCGAAGCCGCCGATGACGATGCCGGAGGGCCTGAGCGCGACCGCCTGGCCCATCG
Source organism: Streptomyces sp. NPDC007162 (assembly GCF_040634175.1). Lineage (NCBI taxonomy): Bacteria > Bacillati > Actinomycetota > Actinomycetes > Kitasatosporales > Streptomycetaceae > Streptomyces > Streptomyces sp. NPDC007162. The sequence goes on along the minus strand of NZ_JBEYFC010000171.1, from coordinate 383 downwards.
CCGCCTGGATACCGGCCGGGGTGCCACCGCCGTCGATCACCCTGACGTTCCAGCCGACGATCCGCGCCGCCTCCCTGACGCCCTGCTCGGCCCCGGCGACGCCCGGGTTGGTCATGGTCTGGGCCACGTAGACGAGGGACTTGCCGGTCGCCGCGCGCGGCCCGGTGGTGGGGCCGTTCCAGGGGACGTCGGTGCGCTCCGCGCGCGCGACGGCATCGCGGGCGGTGTCGTAGACGGCGGGGCAGCCGCTCGGACCGGTGGCCGACCCACCCGGGACGTGCCGCGCCGACCCGTGTTCGCAGCCGGCGAGCACGGTCGTCGCCGCCAGCAGCGCGACGGCGCACCGGGCGAAACGGCCCGGCCGGGTCCCGGGGCGCCCCTGC
>NZ_JBEYFC010000170.1:0-16392 GCF_040634175.1 Streptomyces sp. NPDC007162 | reverse complement strand
CGGCTCCTGGACCGCTTCCGCGACGACATCCGGGACGCGGCCCGCGACCACGGCGTCACCCCCGACCAGCTGCGCGACGCCCGCGGCCAGCTGTCGACGGCGGCGGCACGCATCGGGGCACTGCTGCGCACCCCGAAGCGCTGACGGAGGAGCCGGTGCGGCCGCCGGTCACTGGCTGGTGAGGACGATCTTCCCGAACACGTCACCGGAGTCGAGCCGTTCGAAGCCCTCGCGGGCACGGTCGAGCGGCAGGAGTTCGTCGATGACGGGGCGCACCCCGGTGGCGGCGCAGAAGGCGAGCAGGTCCTCCAGTTCGTCCTTGGTCCCCATGGTCGAGCCGACGACCTTCAGTTCGAGGAAGAAGATCCGGGTCAGCTCGGCGTGCGAGGGGCGGTCGCCGCTGGTGGCGCCGGAGATGACGAGGGTGCCGCCGGGCCGCAGCGACTTCACCGAATGGGACCAGGTGGCGGCGCCGACGGTCTCGATGACGGCGTCCACCCGCTGCGGCAGCCGGGCGCCCGGCTCCACCGCCTCGACGGCGCCGAGCTCCAGGGCCCGCTTCCGCTTGGCCTCGTCGCGGCTGGTGGCGAAGACCCGCAGCCCGGCGGCTCGGCCGAGGACGATGGCGGCCGTGGCGACACCGCCGCCGGCACCCTGCACCAGCACGGAGTCGCCGGGCCGTACGCCGGCGTTGGTGAAGAGCATCCGGTACGCCGTCAGCCAGGCGGTCGGCAGACACGCGGCCTCCGCGAAGGACAGCTCCCTGGGCTTGGGCAGGACGTTCCAGGTGGGCACGGCGACCTGTTCGGCGAAGGTGCCCTGGTAGCGCTCGGTGAGGATGGACCGGGGCTCGTTCGGGCCGACCCCGTGGCCGCTCTGCCCGATCACGGAGTGCAGGACGACCTCGTTGCCGTCCTGGTCGACGCCGGCGGCGTCACAACCGAGGATCATCGGCAGCCGGTCCTCCGGGAGACCGACGCCGCGCAGGGACCAGAGGTCGTGGTGGTTGAGGGAGGCGGCCCGTACATCGACGGTACTCCAGCCGGGCCGGGCGGTCGGGGCGGGACGGTCACCCAACTCAAGGCCGGAGAGCGGCTGGTCGCGGTCGATTCGGGCGGCGTAGACGGCGAACATAGGGCCGACGATAGGTTCCCGGCGCCGGACGCGAAACCGGGGACCGTTGTGACACATCCCCTCTTGCGCAGAGCGCCCCTACGGGGCGCTGGGGGTACCCCCGGCCGAAGGCTGGGGGAGGAACTGCGCGAGCACCCCCCACTGACCGCGGCTCAGACGACGGCCGTCACCCCCCATCGCGGGGGCCCGGGGGCGGCAGCCCCCGACATGGCCCCGCCCCCTGAAACGCAGGAAGAGGAACGGGGCCATTCGGCGCAACGTCAGCGGCGCGCAACCCCTTCGGCCCGCGCAGCAGCCGCCACCGCCGCGGTCACCGCAGGGGCGACGCGCTCGTCGAAGGGAGACGGGATGACGTAGTCGGCGGCCAGATCATCGCCGACCACCGCGGCCAGCGCCTCCGCCGCCGCGATCTTCATGCCCTCGGTGATCCGGGAGGCCCGCACCTGGAGGGCGCCGGCGAAGATCCCGGGGAACGCCAGCACGTTGTTGATCTGGTTCGGGAAGTCCGACCGTCCGGTGGCCACGACCGCCGCGTACTTGTGGGCGACATCGGGGTGCACCTCGGGGTTCGGATTGGCCATGGCGAAGACGAAGGAGCCCTCCGCCATGGAAGCGACGGCCTCCTCGGGGACCGTACCGCCGGAGACGCCGATGAAGACGTCCGCGCCGGCCAGCGCGTCCTCCAGGGTGCCCTTGAGCCCGGCCTTGTTGGTGAACCCGGCGACCTGACGCTTGACGTCGGTGAGGTCGTCGCGGTCGGCCGAGATGATGCCCTTGCGGTCGGCGAGGGCGACGTCGCCGATACCGGCCTCGACCAGCATCTTGGCGATGGCGACCCCGGCCGCGCCGGCGCCCGAGATCACCGCCCGCAGCTGCCCGATCTCCCGTCGGCTGAGCCGGGCCGCGTTCCGCAGCGCCGCCAGCGTGACCACGGCCGTACCGTGCTGGTCGTCGTGGAAGACCGGGATGTCCAGACGCTCCTGGAGCCTGCGCTCGATCTCGAAGCACCGCGGTGCCGAGATGTCCTCCAGGTTGACCCCGCCGAAGGAGGGGGCCAGCCGGACGACGGTCTCCACGATCTCGTCGACACCCGTGCAGTCGAGGGCGATCGGGACCGCGTCCACGCCGCCGAACTGCTTGAAGAGGATCGCCTTGCCCTCCATCACGGGAAGGGAGGCCTCGGGACCGATGTCCCCGAGGCCGAGCACGGCCGTGCCGTCGGTGACGACGGCGACGACGGACGACTTCCAGGTGTAGTCGTTGACCAGCTCGGGCTGTTCAGCGATCGCGGTGCACACGCGCGCGACTCCGGGCGTGTACGCGAGGGAAAGGTCGTCCTTGTCACGGAGCGGCACGGTGGCCTGCACAGCCATCTTGCCGCCGCGGTGCAGCGCGAACGCCGGATCGAAGGAATCGAGGGGCTCGGCCCCGCCGTCCTGGTCCGTCGTGCTGTCGCTGCGAGGATTGACGATCTCCGCTGCCACTTGTCTTACCCCTTAGGTATGCATGGTTTGAGGGTCGGCCACTCCCGGTGAGGGGGTGGGCGGGCACCGCGCAGGGCCCGATGACTGATACGTACGAGGTGGCACGTACGAGCATCTGCGCGACGGGCGCGCCGCACACGCGCCCTGAGCCCCGGATGAGGGGTGTAATGACCCTTCTTACCGGACGGGCGGCACCCGCGACGAGTCGAATAGGTGCAAGGTCACATCACGGATGTCGTAGGTAGTCGACAGATGAGCGGCCGGACGGCCGCGAAATGGCGTCCGGCCGTGGCGTGAGATGAACCGGAGATGAACCGAAGATCTTCCGGTCGGAGCGTCGAAATCCCGCAGATGCGCGAGGGCGAGGGGCCGCAGAGGTGCAGCCTGACGCGGTTCGGGGTTCACCCGTTATCCGATTTTGACATCGTCGCACACCTGTATGGAGCAATCCCAATGGCAGGATGCCGTAAACCCACGAGGTCGCGACACCCGAAGGTGTGTGTTTCCGTCGACCCATCGGCATATCGACATATCAGACACATCGGTATATCGGCTTGTTCAATCCACCGCCGGAGGAACCCACCATGACCGCAAGCTCCACCCGTCGTACCACCGTCGCGCGCTCCAGGATCGCAGCGTTCGGTGCGATCGCGGTCGCAGGCACCCTGCTGCTCACCGGCTGCGGCGACCACACGGACAAGAGCAGCGACAACGGCTCGTCCACCTCGGCGGGCTCCTCCGCGCCGCTGGCGAGCAAGCTGCCCGCGGACATCCGCAAGGCCGGTGTGATCAAGGTGGGCTCCGACATCGCCTACCCGCCGGTCGAGTACATGGAGAGCGGCAAGGCCGTCGGTGTCGACCCGGACATCGCGGACGCGCTCGGCAAGCAGCTGGGCGTGCGGTTCGAGTTTCAGAACGGCAAGTTCGACCAGCTCATCGTGGGTCTCCAGGCCAAGCGCTTCAACGTGATCATGTCCGCGATGAACGACACCAAGGACCGCCAGAACGGCATCGACTCCGACAACGGCAAGAAGGTCGGCAACGGCGTCGACTTCGTCGACTACTTCACCGCCGGTACCTCGATCCTGGTCCAGAAGGGCAACCCGAAGGGCATCAAGTCCCTCGACGACCTGTGCGGCAAGGTCGTGGCCCTGCAGAAGGGCACCACGTCCGAGGGCATCGCCAAGGCGCAGAGCACGAAGTGCACGAAGGACGGCAAGAAGGCCATCGACCTGCAGACCTTCGACACCGACCCCGAGGCGCTGCTCCGCCTGAAGCAGGGCGCCTCCGTCGCCGACCTGAACGACTTCCCGGTCGCCGCCTACAACGCCAAGACCTCCGGCGGCGGCAAGGACTTCGAGGTCGTCGGCGACCAGATCGAGGCCGGCCCGTACGGCATCGCGGTCAGCAAGGAGAGCACCCAGCTGCGCGACGCGCTGCAGGCCGCGGTGAACGCCGTCATCAAGAACGGCGACTACCAGAAGATCCTCGCCAAGTGGAACGTCACCCAGGGCGCGGTCACCGAGGGCAAGGTCAACGGCGGCTCCTGAACGGCCTCGGGCACGACTGAGGGCCGACAAGGTCTATGAAGGGCTGTCACTGTGACTGACACGGTCGACAAGACTCCGGCGCCCTCGGTGCCGCCGGAGCAGATCAAGGCGATCCCGGTACGCCACTACGGCCGCTGGGTGGCCGCCGCGGTGGTCATCGCCGTCCTGGTGCTGATCGGCGTCGCGTTCTCCAACGCGAACATCAACTACGGCATCATCCCGGACTACCTCACCGACGGGACGATCCTGTCGGGCGCCTGGCACACCCTGTACATCTCGGTGCTCGCCATGGTGCTCGGCCTGGTCCTGGGCGTGATCCTGGCGATCATGCGGATGTCGTCGAACCCGGTCACCAGCACGGTGGCCTGGTTCTACGTCTGGTTCTTCCGGGGCACACCGGTCCTGGTCCAGCTGCTGCTCTGGTACAACATCGCACTCGTGTTCCCCATCCTGAACCTGGGGTTCTACAAGGACGAGATGAACCAGGTGATGACGCCGTTCCTGGCGGCGCTGCTCGGTCTCGGCCTGAACGAGGCCGCGTACATGTCGGAGATCGTCCGGGCCGGCATCCAGTCCGTCGACGAGGGCCAGACGGAGGCCTCGCACGCCCTGGGCATGACCCGCGGGCAGACGCTGCGCCGGGTGATCCTGCCGCAGGCCATGCGGGTGATCGTGCCGCCGACCGGCAACGAGTTCATCAACATGCTGAAGACCTCGTCGCTGGCGTACGTGGTCCAGTTCAACGAGCTGATCAAACGGGCCACGGACATCTCCAGCACCTCGCTGGCGGTGGTCGAGATGTACTTCGTGGCGTCCATCTGGTACCTGATGCTGACCACGATCTTCAGCATCGTGCAGTACTACATCGAGCGCCGTTACGCCCGCGGCTCCTCGCGCAGTCTCCCGCCGACCCCGTTGCAGCGCCTGCGGAAGAACCTGTCCCAGTGGGCTTCGCTGCGTCGCCCGGAGGTGGCCCGATGAGCGGTCTCGCCAAGGACATCACCCCGCCGAGCAGCGGCGCCCCGATGGTCAAGGCGGAGGGGGTGCACAAGTCGTTCGGGCTCGCGCACATCCTCAAGGGCATCGACCTGGAGGTGCTGCCGCGTGAGGTGTTCTGCCTGATCGGCCCGTCCGGTTCCGGCAAGAGCACGTTCCTCAGGTGCATCAACCACCTCGAGAAGATCAGCGCCGGCCGGCTGTACGTCGACGGCCAGCTGGTCGGCTACCGGCAGCACGGCGACAAGCTCTACGAGCTGAAGGAGAAGGAGGTCGCGGCGCAGCGGCGGGAGATCGGCATGGTCTTCCAGCGCTTCAACCTCTTCCCGCACATGACGGCCCTGGAGAACGTCATGGAGGCGCCGGTCCAGGTCAAGGGCGAGTCCAAGGCCGTGGCCCGGGAACGCGCGCAGCGCCTGCTGGACCGGGTGGGCCTCGGCGACCGCACCGGGCACTACCCGGCGCAGCTCTCCGGCGGCCAGCAGCAGCGGGTCGCGATCGCCCGCGCGCTCGCCATGCAGCCGAAGCTGATGCTGTTCGACGAGCCGACCTCGGCGCTCGACCCGGAGCTGGTCGGCGAGGTCCTGGACGTGATGCGGGACCTGGCCGAGGACGGCATGACGATGATCGTCGTCACCCATGAGATGGGCTTCGCCCGCGAGGTGGGCGACAGCCTGGTCTTCATGGACGACGGCGTGGTGGTCGAGTCGGGCCACCCGCGCGACGTCCTGACCAACCCCCAGCACGACCGGACGAAGTCGTTCCTGTCGAAGGTGCTGTAGCGGTACGACGCCGAAGGGGCGGTACGGGATCCCGTACCGCCCCTTCGTTTCGCCGCCGCCGTTACTTGAGGGCCAGCAGCAGCGTGTCCGAGGGCGAGCACCACACCGGCCTGGCCTCCCCGAACCCCTTCTCGCGCAGCACGCGCGCGTGCCACTGCGCCGAGGGCATGTCGCCGTCCGCGTGCTCGCCGTAGATCTCGAACCGCCGCGCGGTCGGCCCGGCCAGCACGGGGTCCTGCGCCGCCAGTTGCCACCACTCGGCCCAGTCCGGCGCCCCCGCCGCCCTGGCCTGTTCCATGCGCAGGTGCCGCTGCGCCCGTTCCGCCGCGTTGATCCGGGGCGTGCTCTGGTCGATCATGTGGTCCGCGTTCATGAAGACACCGCCGTCGCGGACGAGTCCCGCGACCTGACCGTAGAGGGCCGCGAGGGGTTCGCTGTGCAGCCAGTGCAGGGCGGTGGCGGTCAGCACGGCGTCGTACGAGTCGTACGGCAGCCGCGTGACCCACTGCGGGTCCTTGAGGTCGGCGGTGACGAACGTGACCCGCTCGTCGCCCGCGAAGGTGCCCTCGGCGATGGCGAGCAGGGCCGGGTCGAGGTCGACCCCGGTGCTCACCGCGCCGGGGAGGCGGGCCAGCAGCCGGGCGGTGATGCTGCCGGTGCCGCAGGCCAGGTCGAGGACGCGGGGAGCCGTACCGACGAGCGCCTCCACCATGTCGAGCATGATCCGGAACCGTTCCTCGCGGTCCGGCATGTACCACTCCTGCTGCCGGTCCCAGCTCTCCTGCCAGGCCCCCCAGTCGGCCCCGGCCGTCGTGACGTCGTTGCTGTCGCTGATGTCGGTCATGGCAACCCTCCACCGTCCACGTCCCGTAATACCCTGGAAGCACGACCGGCCATTACCCGACCGCACCACCGACCATAGAGCGCCCTCGTAAGGACTACAAGTGGAACTGGCCTATTACTCGGATTACGCCGTCCGGCTCGTCAACAGTGAGGAACCGGGCCGGGGCAAGGACGCCCTGACCTCGGTCGAGGCCGTCCGCGACCTCTTCGGCGGCAACCGGCAGGCCGCCCGGCGCGCCACCGACGCCGATCTCACCCGCTTCCGCTCGGTGCGGGCCCGGCTGCGCGCGGTCTTCGAGGCGGCCGACAAGGGCGAGGAGACCCTCGCGGTCGACCTGCTGAACTCACTCCTGCTGGAGTTCCCGGTCAGCCCGCAGATCTCCGGGCACGACCACCGGGACGTGGACGGCCGCCCGCTGTGGCACATGCACCTGGCCGACCACCCCTCCAACGCCACCGCCGGCTACGCGGCGATCGCGGCGATGGGCCTGGCCTTCCACCTCACCGAGTACGGCGTCGACCGCCTCGGTCTGTGCGAGGCGGCGCCGTGCCGCAACGCCTACCTGGACACGTCCACCAACCGATCCCGGCGCTACTGCTCGGACCGCTGCGCGACGCGCGCCAACGTGGCCGCCTACCGGGCCCGCAAACGCCAGGAGGCGGAACGGCCCGAACGGCCCGAACGGTCCGACGACAGCACCGGCCTCGCGGCCGAGAGCGCCCAGCGCACCACCGCCAGCGGGGAGCGCTGACCGGGCCGCGGCGGCCGCCAGCGGAACAGGGCCCGGCCGAGGATCAGCTCCTCCGGCACGGTCCCGTAGTCCGTGCTGTCCCCGCCCGCGTACGCGTTGTCCCCCAGCACCCACCAGCCGCCCTCGCGCGGCTCCACGGCCCGCTTGACGACCAGCAGGTCCTGCTGGAAGGGGTGGCGCAGGACGACGACGTCACCGGCCCGCACCCTGGCCCCGTACCGCACCAGGAGCTGATCCCCCTGGTACAGCGTGGGGACCATCGACGGGCCGGTCACCTCGGCCAGCCCGAAGAGCGCGGTACCCCTCCCCCGCTCGGTCTCCTGCGACAGCTCCGGCATCCCCGGCACCTCCCCGGTCCGTTCCTCCACCAGTCTCAGTCTGACCCTGGACTTTTGTCCTAAGCCCATGGGGGCACTCGCGAAATCACGCTTCCCAGGGAGTAATGTCCCACCTGAGAAGACGATCACGAGGAAGGAATGCTCCATGCTTTCCCGCCTGTTTGCCCCCAAGGTCAAGGTCAGCGCGCACTGCGACCTGCCCTGCGGCGTGTACGACCCGGCCCAGGCCCGCATCGAGGCGGAGTCGGTGAAGGCCGTGCAGGAGAAGATGGCCGCCAACGACGACCCGCACTTCCAGGCGCGCGCCACCGTCATCAAGGAACAGCGTGCCGAGCTCGCCAAGCACCACGTCTCGGTGCTGTGGAGCGACTACTTCAAGCCCCCGCACTTCGAGAAGTACCCCGAGCTGCACCAGCTCGTGAACGACACCCTGAAGGCCCTCTCCGCGGCCAAGGCCTCCACGGACCCGGCCACCGGCCAGAAGGCCCTGGACTACATCGCCCAGATCGACAAGATCTTCTGGGAGACCAAGAAGGCCTGATTCCCGGTCGCGTCTGAGCGCACCCGGGCCGCAGGACGTCGGACACGGCGTTCGTCGCGGTCCGGGTGCGGTCATTTCCGCGCGGTGGCCGCCAGGTCGCCGAGGCGGTCGCCGGTCAGGCGGCAGATGCGCCACTCGTCCAGGAAGTCCGCGCCGAGCGACTTGTAGAAGCCGATCGCCGGTTCGTTCCAGTCCAGCACCCACCACTCGAAGCGCTCGTACCCACTGCGCAGGCAGAGGTCGGCGAGGGCGGCGAGCAGTGCCCTGCCGTGGCCGTCGCCGCGCGCCTGCGGCCGGACGTACAGGTCCTCCAGGTGCATGCCGCGGGTGCCGGTCCAGGTGGAGAAGCGCGGGAACCACAGGGCGTAGCCCACCGCCTCGCCCGTGCCGTCGTCCTCGGCGATCAGCGCGTAGGCCGCGGGGCGGGGGCCGAACAGCGCCTCGCGGAGCTGCTCAGCGGTGGCGCGGGCCTGCTCGACGGCCCGTTCGTACGCGGCGAGTTCCCGGATCATGGCGAGGATCCCGGTGATGTCGTCCTCGGTGGCGGCTCGGATCATGCAGCCGATCCTCGGTGGCCGTACCGGGTCCTGTCCATCGCGTTCCGGCATGCGAAAAGGCCGGCCGGACGTCCGGCCGGCCTGCGCGTCGACGAGGTCAGGGGCTGTCGTGGTCGTCCTCGCCGGCTTCCAGGAGGCCGGCCGCCGCGCCCACTATCCGGGGGTCGGGGCTGCCGACGACCTCCTCGTCCTTGTCGGCGTAGTCGAAGCGGGCCAGCACGCTGCGCATGGCCTCGACACGGGCCCGCTTCTTGTCGTTGCTCTTGACCACGGTCCAGGGCGCGTACTCCGTGTCCGTCTCACGGAACATCGCGACCTTGGCGGCCGTGTAGTCGTCCCAGCGGTCCAGCGAGGCCAGGTCCATCGAACTGAGCTTCCACTGCCGTACCGGGTCGACCTGGCGGATGGTGAAGCGGGTCCGCTGCTCGCTCTGCGAGACCGAGAACCAGAACTTCACCAGGTCCACCCCGTCGTCCACCAGCATCCGCTCGAACAGTGGCGCCTGGCGCATGAAGCGCCGGTACTGGTCGTCGGAGCAGAAGCCCATGACCCGCTCGACACCGGCCCGGTTGTACCAGGAGCGGTCGAACATCACGATCTCGCCGGCGGTGGGGAGGTGTTCGACGTAGCGCTGGAAGTACCACTGGCCGCTCTCGCGTTCCGTGGGCTTCTCCAGGGCCACCACGCGCGCGCCACGGGGGTTCAGGTGCTCCGTGAAACGCTTGATGGTGCCGCCCTTGCCGGCCGCGTCCCGGCCCTCGAAGACGATGACGATCCGGCGCCCCGTCTCCTTGATCCAGCTCTGCAGCTTCAGCAGCTCGATCTGCTGCAGCCGCTTGTGCCACTCGTACTCCTTGCGCTCCATGCGCTGCGCGTACGGGTAGTTCTCCCGCCAGGTGTCGATCGGGGATCCGTCCGGGCGGATCAGTACGGGGTCGTCCGGGTCGCTGTAGTCGACCTTCAGGTCGGCCAGGTCGGACAGCAGGTCCGGCGTCGTCATCCAGTCCTCCTCAGCAGTTCGTGGACGATGGGGGTCAGTGGAACTGCGGCACGATCAGGTAGATGCCGTACGCCACCACCGCCGCGCAGGCGAGGAAGCACAGCCCTGCCTGGGCGACGCCCGCGGTGCTGGTGCCGCCCTGTTCCCTGGCCCCCTCGTAGCGGGCGAGGCCGAGGACACCGAGGGCGAAGACAACCACTACCGCGAATGTAACTCCGATGCTCACCGCGGTGACCTGGCCGAGTGAGGTCCAGTCGATACTCATGGGAACTCCCTGACTCAGGCGGCGGTGCCGACCTTGGACGGCGGCGCGGTACGGAGGACGACCTCGTGTCCGTCGTTGACGTTCTTCGCATCGATCGGGTTGCGGCGCGACAGCATGACGATGCCCGTCGCGAGCGCCGCGCCGACCAGCGCCACCACGACCGTGCCGAAGTTTCCGCCGTGCTTGACCGCGAACGCGGAGATGCCGCCGACCAGCGCGGCGCAGGGCAGCGTGATCACCCAGGCGGCCACCATACGGCCCGCGACGCCCCAGCGGACCTCTGCCAGCCGCCGGCCGAGGCCCGCGCCGAGGATGGAGCCGGAGGCGACCTGGGTGGTGGACAGGGCGAAGCCCATGTGGGCGGAGGTCAGGATGACGGCCGTGGAGGCGGTCTCCGCCGCGAAGCCCTGCGGGGACTGGATCTCGGTCAGGCCCTTGCCCATGGTGCGGATGATCCGCCAGCCGCCGATGTAGGTGCCCAGGCCGATGGCGAGACCGGCGGTGGTGATCACCCAGACCGGCGGACCCGCGCCGTCCGGCAGCGCGCCGACGGAGATCAGGGTCAGCGTGATGATGCCCATGGTCTTCTGGGCGTCGTTGGTGCCGTGCGCGAGCGAGACCAGTGAGGCCGAACCGATCTGCCCGAGCCTGAAGCCCTTGGTCACGGAGGCCGCGCGGCCGCGGGCGGTGAGCTTGTAGGCGCAGTACGTCGCGATCAGCGCGGCGACACCGGCCACGACGGGGGAGGCGAAGGCGGGGATGATGATCTTCTCGACCACCTTGTCGAAGTTCACGGCTCCGGTGCCGGCGCCGACCGCCACCGCCCCGATCAGCCCGCCGAACAGGGCGTGCGAGGAACTGGACGGCAGCCCCAGCAGCCAGGTCAGCAGATTCCACAGAATCGCGCCCACGAGTCCCGCGAAGACCATGGCGGGAGTCACCTTGGCGTCGTTCACGATGCCTCCGGAGATCGTCTTCGCGACCTCCGTGGACAGGAACGCTCCGACCAGGTTGAGGGCACCGCTGATCAGCACCGCGGTCTTCGGCTTGAGCGCGCCGGTCGCGATGGAGGTGGCCATCGCGTTCGCCGTGTCGTGGAACCCGTTGGTGAAGTCGAACGCAAGAGCCGTGACGATCACGACCGCTACGAGGAACGTGATGTGGTCCATTTCTACATGCAAACAAGCGCGGGTCAATTGCGCGAGAACTGGAGGGAAACGATCGTCCAAGAACAAACTTGGTCCATGTGGATGATGTGCGTGCCATGCTGAGGCGTTGGCGGCGACGGCTTCGAACGACCCGAGGCGGGTGTGATGACCCTGGAAGACCTGCGGCGGCTGCGCCGGGCGCGCGACCGCATGGACCGCGAGTTCGCCGAGCCGCTCGACATGACCGAACTGGCCCGCACCGCCGTCATGTCGCCCGGCCACTTCCAGCGCAGCTTCCGCAAAGCCTTCGGGGAGACGCCGTACAGCTACCTCATGACCCGCCGGGTCGAGCGGGCCAAGGCGCTGCTGCGCCGCGGCGACCTGACCGTGACGGAGGTGTGCATGGCCGTCGGCTGTACGTCCCTCGGGTCCTTCAGCTCGCGGTTCACCGAACTGGTCGGGGAGACGCCGAGCGCGTACCGGGCGCGGGACCACGAGGAGAGCACGGTGATCCCGTCCTGCGTGGCCCGTACGTTCACCCGCCCGCGCCGCCGGCCTTACTGATCGCGGGCCGTCCACAAAACCTGTCCCGGGTCGTCCACAGGGCCGATCACTGCCCGCTCCCCCGCCGTACACTGGCGGTCACCATCAACTCTGTTGCCCGACAAGGTCGTAGAGCACCCGGGGGAACCGTGGCAACCGCACTGATCTCCGTCCTGAGTCCCGATCCGGTCCCGGACGCCGAGTCCCTGACCGACTGGCTCAGAGGCGAGCCGGCGCTGGCCGGCCGGGTCCGGCTGACCGGGGGCGCCCCGGCCGAGGGGCACATGGGCGTCCCCCTGGACACCGTGTCCGTGCTGCTGGGCGCGGGCGGCCCGCTCACCGTGCTCGCCTCCTGCCTGCGGGCCTGGATCGGCCAGCCGCGCCGCAGCGACGTGAAGCTGAGCATCAGGCGCGAGGGCGGCCCCGCGATCGAGATCGACGCCAGGCGCGTCGACAGCGAGGAACTGACGGAGCTGCTGCGGCAGGCCTTGGACGGCCACCAGGATCCGCGGGCATGACATGCGGCTCCCCGACCGCCGGCGCTCCCGGATCGTCCTGATCGGCGCGAGCCGTTACTCCGACGCGGCCCTGCCCGGTCTGCCGTCCGTCGCCAGGACCGTCACCGACCTTCGCGACCTGTTCACCGACCCCGACCGGGGGCTCGTCCCCGACAGCCACTGCACGGTGCTGCTCGACGAGGGCGACCTGCGCACGGTCGGCGACCGGCTGCGCTCGGCCGTCGCCGGGGCCGAGGACCTGCTGCTGGTCTTCTACGCCGGTCACGGCCTGGTCGCAGGCCGCCGCCACACCCTGTACCTGGCGCTCCCCGACAGCCGCTGGGCGGCCCCCGAGTTCAACTCCCTGGAGTACGACAAGCTCCGCGACGCCGTCCTCGACTCCCCCGCCGCCGCCAAGGTCGTCGTCCTCGACTGCTGCTTCTCCGGCCGGGCCGTCGGCGACTCGCTCGCCGGCAGCGGCGAGGCCGGGCGGATCGGGGGGCTTGAGGTGGCCGGCACCTACGTCCTCACCTCCGCCCAGCGCGACCAGGTCGCCCTCGCCCTCCCCGACGAGGAACACACGGCATTCTCCGGAAGATTGATACGACTGCTCCGCGAGGGGATCCCCGGCGGACCCGAGCTACTCACGGTCGACGACCTCTACCGCCGGCTGCGGGCCGTCATGGCCGCCGAGGGCCTGCCCACCCCGCTCAACCGGAGCGCCGGCACCGCGCGCTCCCTCGCCCTCGGCGTGAACCGCGCGTTCGCCGCGACCGCGGGCCCCGAACTGCGCGAACGGCACGCGCGCGCCGTCGAGCAGGGCAAGGCCGGGGACTGGGCCGGGGCGGCCGGGCACCTCCGGAGAACCGTCGAGGAGCAGACCCGGATCCTGGGCGCCGAGCACCTAGACACCCTGCGCGGCCGGCAGTCCCACGCGCACAGCCTGGGCGGCGCGGGCAACCCGGCCGAGGCGGCCGAGCTGCTGCGCGGGCTCCTCACCGACCAGCTGCGCCTGCTCGGCCCGGACCACGAGGACACCCTGCGCACCCGCCAGTTCCTCGCCGTCAACCTCGGTGAGGCGGGGCAGCGCGAGGAGGCGGCGGGGCTGCTCCGGGCACTGCTCGACGACCGGGGGCGGGTCCTCGGCCCGGACCATCCGCACACCCTGCGCACCCGGCATCTGCTGGCCCGCAACCTGTCGTTGAGCGGCGCCCGCGAGGAGGCCCGGGCGCTGCTGCGGGAGGTCGTCTCGGTACGGGAGCGGGTACTGGGGCCGGACCATCCGCACACCCGCAGGGCGCGGACCGACCTGGCGGACCTGGCGGAGGTGGACGGTGGGGTACGAGAGGTTCGGTGAGCGGGCACAGGACGTCGTCGGCACCGCGGCCGACCGGGCACGGCGGCTGCGGCACTGGTACGTGGAACCGGGGCATGTCCTGCTGGCGCTGCTCGACACCGACGAGCCGGAGGCCGTGCGGCTGCTGGGCGGGGCCGCCGAGGACCTGCGCGCCGGAGTGATCGACGCCCTCGGCCGGGGCACCGTGGAACCGGGCGGCCACCTGCCGCTGAGCGGTGGGACCAGCGACCTGTTCGAGCGGGCGTCGCAGGAGGCCGACCGGCTGGGCCATCGGGCCGTGGAGCCCTTCCACCTCCTGCTCGCCCTGCTGTCCGCCGCGGACACGGTGGTCATGGAGGTCCTCGCGGCCCACCGGACCGACCCCCGGCACGTCCCGCGGCCGACTGCCGACGCTCCCGGCACGGGGCACGCACCTCGGCCGGCTCCCGGTGCCCCGGGCCCCGCCCACGACCCCTACGTGTGGGCCATGAGTTGATCCGGCGTCCCGGCCCGGGTGCGCCTAGCCTGACCCCATGGACGTAAAACTCGCGCAGTGTTTCATCGCCGTCGACGACCACGACAAGGCGCTGGCCTTCTACCGTGACGTCCTCGGCCTGGAGGTCCACAACGACGTGGAGTTCGAGGGGATGCGGTGGGTGACCGTCGGATCGCCGCAGCAGCCGGGCGTGGAGATCGTGCTGGAGCCGCCCGGGGCCAACCCCGACGCCTCCCCCGCCGACCGGCAGGCCATGGCCGAACTGCTCGCCAAGGGCATGCTGCGCGGGGTGATCTTCTCCACCAGCGACTGCGACGCGTTGTACGAGCGGGTGCGGGAGTACGGCGGTGACGTGATCCAGGAGCCGACGGACCAGCACTGGGGGGTGCGGGACTGCGCGTTCCGGGACCCGGCGGGCAACCTGCTGCGCTTCACGGAACGCCACGAGAAGTAGGGCCTCTACGATCCCGTCCATGACCATCCGCTGGACGTACGCCTTCGCCGACCGCCCCGCCGAGCGCCTCGCCGCCGCCCAGGCCTTCTGGACGGCGGTCACGGACACCAGGCTGTCCGCGCCGCGCGGCGGTGCCGACGAGTTCACCACCCTGTTGCCGGCCGCCGGCACGGACGCCTGCGTCAAGGTCCAGCAGGTGGCCGCCGGCCCCGGCGGCGCCCACCTGGACCTCTGCTCGGAGGACGTGCCGGGTCTGGTGCGCCGGGCCCGGGACCTCGGCGCCGAGCCGGTCGCCGAGCACGAGGGGTGGGCCGTCCTGCGGTCGCCCGCCGGGCAGTTGTGGTGCGCGGTGCCCTGGCACGGCGAGTCGGTACGGCCACCGGTGGTGGCGGGGAGCCGGCTCGACCAGGTCAGCCTCGACATCCCGCCGTCCGCGTACGAGACCGAGGCGGCGTTCTGGGCGGAGCTGACCGGCTGGGAGTCGCTGACCGGCTCACTGCCGGAGTTCCGGGTGCTCAGGCCGCCGGCCGGGCTGCCGTTGCGGATCCTGCTCCAGCGGCTGGGCGGCGAACAGCCCGCCACCGCCCACCTCGACCTGGCCTGTGCGGACATGGCCGCGACCCGGGCCCGGCACGAGGAACTCGGTGCGGTGCACGTGGCCGACGGGCGGCACTGGACGGTGCTGCGGGATCCGGCGGGCGGCGTCTACTGCCTGACCGGCCGGGATCCCGAGACCGGCGGACTGCCGGCCGTCCCGCCCGGGGCCGTCACGGCCAGGGCCGGACATCCACCACGGCCGTGACCGGGATCGGGCCGTACACGTGCGGGAACTCCTCCCCGCCCGGTTCCGCCGACTCCCACCTCACCGGTACACCGACCCGCGCCGGGTCCACGGCCAGTACCACCAGTTCGTCGGGGCCGTCGTAGGAGCCGTACAGGAAGGCCGCTACCCGCGGGAGCTGGTCCTCGGTGGAGCAGTGGATGAAGCCCTCCTCCTGGAGGGTGCGGCCGCGGGTGGAGATCTCGAAGGTGCCGCGCGCGCGGGCCTCCTCCCACAGGGAGCGTTCGGTGATGTGCAGGATGTCGGGCAGTCCGGTCATGCGCTCACGCTACGACGCCGGCTCTCACGATGCGGACTCCGGTGGTGAGGACTTCGGTGGTGACGACTTCGGTGGCGCGGATTCCGGTGGTGCGGAGTGCGGCCGTCGGGACCGGGGCGGCGGGGACTGCGAAGGGGACCGCTCCCGCGCGCGGGGCGAGCTCGCGTACTCGGCGCATTCGGGATTGCGGCAGGCCCCGGGACCCCAGACCGGCACCCACGCGCCCAGCGTCTTGTGCCGCCGCACGACACTCTCCACGGCCTGCCCGCAGACGGGACAGACCTGCTCCCGGCCGTCCATGTGCCCAGCGTAGGCGGGGGCCGGATCCGGCGCTCGGCGGCCCCTCCGACGCTCGGGCGGTCGGGCGGTCGGCGCTCGACCTTCGACGCTCGGCGCTTGACCTTCGGTGGGTCGGCGCTTGACCTTCGACGCTCGGCGCTTGACCTTCGGCGGGTCGGCGCTCGGCCTTCGGCGGTCGATGCCCGGCCTTCGATGCTCGGCGCCCTGGTGCCGTACCTCGCGGTGGTCGTGGGTCTCGCCCTGGTGCTTCTGCTGCTGGTCTTCCGCTCACTGCTC
>NZ_JBEYFC010000169.1:0-16410 GCF_040634175.1 Streptomyces sp. NPDC007162 | reverse complement strand
GGCGCCTTGAGAGCACCAATCAGCACAGGGCATTTCTCACCACGGAGGGCTCAGGCTCAGTGGGCGATCACAGGCTCGCCCTCCGACGGCGCCAGAGCTGCATTCGGCATCAGGAACGCCGTGAGCGCCGCGCCGACCACGAAGATCCCGGCGCCCCACGCCAGGGTGGCCGTGTAGCTCTCGACCCCGGCCTGGGCCATGGTCAGTGCGCCGGGCTTGTGTGCGGACAGGTAGTCGGTCGCGGCCGACGAGGCGACGGTGGTCAGCAGTGCCGTGCTGATCGAGCCGCCCACCTGCTGGCTGGTGTTGATCAGCGCCGAGGCGACGCCCGCGTCCTCGTGGTGCACGCCTGCGGTCGCACCCTGGAACGCGGTGGTCATCACCCCACCGATACCGAGACCCAGCAGGATCATGCCCGGCATGATGTCGGCGACGTAGGCGCTGTCCAGCGTGAGCCGCGTCAGCAGGGCCATACCGGATGCGGAGACCAGGAAGCCGGCGCTGACCACGAGTTTCGGGCCGACCTTGGGCAGCAGCAGCGAGGGCACTGTGGTCGACGCGGCGACGATGCCCGCGACCATCGGCAGGAAGGACAGACCGGCCTCGATAGGCGAGTAGCCGATGCTGGCCTCCAGGTAGTAGGTCAGGAACAGGAAGATCGAGAACATCCCCATGCCCAGGACGAACACGGCCAGGAACGAACCACCTCGGGTCCGGTCCAGCACGACTCGCAGCGGCAGCAGCGGATGCGCGACCCTGAGTTCCAGCCAGGCGAACACCGCGAGCAGCACCACACCGCTGATCATGGAGCCGAGGGCGACCGGGTCGGTCCAGCTGGTGGATTCGACGTGCGCGAAACCGTAGACGATGCCGAACAGGGCGGCGCTCACCACGACGGTGCCAGGAATGTCGATCTTGGGTCGCTCGGTGACCGCGGGCTTGGCCAGCAACAGCAGTGCACCGGCCAGCGCGACGCTCGCGAAGACGACGTTCACGTACATCACCCAACGCCACGACGCCCATTCGGTGAGCATGCCGCCGAGCAGGAGTCCGACCGCGGCACCCGCACCGGACAACGCACTGAAGATGCCGAACGCCTTCGGCCGCTCGGCCGGGTCGGTGAAGGTCACGCTGAGCAGTGAGAGCGCCGCGGGCGCCAGCAGCGCGGCGAAGAGGCCCTGGGCCACGCGTGCCGCGACGAGTATGTCGAAGCTGGTGGCGGCGCCGCCGACGACGGACGCACCCGCGAAACCGACCAGCCCGGTCACGAAGGTCGTACGCCGGCCGAACAGGTCACCGAGGCGGCCCCCGAGCAGCAGCAGGCTTCCGAACGCCAGGGCGTACCCCGTGATGACCCACTGCCGGCTGCCGTCACTGAAACCGAGGGCGTGCTGCGCTTCGGGCAGCGCGATGTTCACGACGGTCGCATCGAGCGTCACCATGAGCTGCGCCACGCCCAGCACGACCAGCACCCACCAGCGCGTGGCGTGTGAGCCGCGGCGGCCCGTGTCTGTTTTCTCGGAGGCGGACGCCCCACGATCGATGGAGGTAGTCATTTTTCCCTTAGTCGCAGGCCAAGGCTTCACATCGATGGGAAACCGATCTGTTTCCACCTAGGAAAACAGATCGGTTTCCACGGTGCAAGTGAACGGCTCGCTTCCGGCCTGCAGCGGCCCGTCAAAGTCGAAGACCGCGCAGGCCGGTGGCATCGCCTCGACACGCAACTACTTGCTCGACAACGGGCACGGCTGCGACGCCCGCGTGCACTTGGTCAGGTGTCGCCGGCCTACGGCGACACCCTGGACGCACACGGCCCGGCACCCAACATGCCGATCATGTTCTTCGCACTGGCCTCCGGATTCACCATGGACTACCGAGGGAGCGGCACGACGAGCCTGGCGGCGGCACGGGAGGCGTGGCGACGGAACTGCGGCCCATCGGCCGCCTGGATGAAGCACCGTTGACGAGTGGCGACCCGAGTAACAAGTGGCCGGCCAGTAGCCTCCTAGGCGGGTTTCCTGGCCGTCGTCGGCCTGCTCCACACCCTGCTGCCGCGACTCTTCGACAACCGACCGAATGATGGACGACCGCTCACGCCTGTATGTCCTCGTACACCCCTGACACGGGCAGGGAACGAGGGGATCCGGCACGAGCAGGGCATCGTCTCGCGGCGATCGGGATGAGCTACGCGCCGCCCCATCAAGCCCTTCGGCGTCTGCGTGCTGTTCGTGGTCCTTGTGGACGAGCCGATGGTGCGCATCCTGCCGGGAACGGCCGTCACGACACTGCCGACAGGACGGCGCCGGGCCCGCTGGCACGCTTCTCCGCGACCGGTTCGGCACCAAGGCTGCCGACATACCGGCCGACGACAACGCCGACAAGCCGGTACCCGTCGCTGCGGGCCGAACCCTGCGCATCGGGTGCCGATGACCCGTCGGCACCCGCCCGGAACTCACTCCGCCGACTGCTCCCCCTGCCCGCACGTCCGGCGATCATGGCGACGATGGTTCGCGTCCTCCTGGGCCAGGCGCCGCAGCAGCCTGACGACCGGCTCGAACAGCACGCTGAGGACGACCGCCCGCTCGGCGAGGGCGATCTGGTCCGCGATCCCTTCGAGCTGAGCGAAATCCAGGTCCGCGGTCGAGGTGGCGAGCCGTGCGTAGGGGATGAGGTCATCGGCCGTGTAGTCCGTGCCGAGACGGCTCAGCGCCGCGAGACTCTCGGCGAGCGCCGGACGGTGCGGTGACGCGTCGGAGATCCGCCAGCCCATGTTCTCGATGAGAGCCTCGACCCGCGCGACGGCTCCGCCTGCCTCCGGCTCGTCGGCGGCACCCCCGTGATCCTCACCGCCCTTCCCGCTCGTCTCCGCGGAAGGGACGGGCAGGGCGTGGTGGATCACCGCCAGGGTCTCGAACGCGTCCAACGGCTGCTCGACGGCCTCGAGCACCTCCCGGGTGCGGGCGACGGACAGCCCACCGAGCTGAATGAGAGAACGGATCAGACGCAGCCGCTGGACGTGCTCCTCGTCGTACTCGACCGTGGTCGGGTTCAGCGCCCGCCCCTCGGGGAGCAGCCCCTCCCGCCGGTAGTACTTGATGGTCGCCACCGGCACCCCGGACCGACGGCTGAGCTCCGAAATCCTCATGCGCTCCCTCACGCTCAACTGTCCTACCAGTATCGCGCTTACCGGGGGTTGCACCTCCGATCTCGATAGTGCGACTATCAGGAACTCGATAGCGGAGCTACCGAGCAGTTCTCCGGTGTGCCCTCTTTTGCGCACCCGGCCTCGAGTCACCTCGCACACCTCGACAACGAAGGACCACGCATGTCCCAGCGAATAGGCAGGACCCACTGGAAGCGCTTCGCCATTGGTGCGGTACCGACGGTAGCCGCCACAGCGGCTGTCGCCGTTTCCATGGCCCAGGGCGCGCTGGCCGCTTCGTTCAGCATCTCCGGTTCCGACTTCAAGGTCTCGGCCGGGAAGCTGAGCGGCACGGGATTCGCCAACTACGCCACGGTGGACGTCGCCAAGAACGGCAAGCACGTGCCCGTCTCCGTGTCGTCCATCAAGAACGCGACGATCGTCGACATGTGCCAGTCCGTGCCGGTGGACATCCCCGTGCTCGGGACCTACACGATGTCACTCAATGCGGGTGGATCGGGTACACCGGTCAAGGCCAAGGACCTGTACATCGACATGACCGACCTCCAGGCCAAGAAGGGCACCTTCCACAACGTGGACATCGGCGTCGCGGTCGGCGCCATGACCAAGGGTCAGGTCAACCCGAAGGATCACGTGGATCCCAACGGTTACGCCCAGCAGGCGGATTCGGTCGAGATCCTCGATGCCCACCAGACGGTCTGGGCCAGTTCCGCGGGCACATTCGAACTGTCGGGCCTGCACATGAACATCGCGGCCGGCCGCCACGACTGCTTCTGACACATGCCCCAGCCCTCCCCACCCGCTGACGATCCGGGAACCTCCACATGACGAGTGTCGGCGCACCCGCGCACCCCCTCAATGACAGCGGCTTCGCCCGCGCTCGCCGGGCTTTCAGGGCGTGGCGGCGCACCCGCCCCTTCTGGGCGGGCCTGCTGGTACTCCTGGCCGCCGCGCCGATCATCTACTTCCCGTACTTCAACCTCTCCTTGGGCGCCCTGTCCGTGGCGATGTCCACCACCGCGGGGGCGGGGTCCCTGGTCATCGGCCTCACCCTGATCGTCCTCGGCGGACTTCTGTGGTTCCAGCCGATCATCAGGTTCTTCGCCGGCTGCGTGGCCGTCTTCCTCGGTGTGCTGTCGCTGCCCATCTCGAACTTCGGCGGATTCTTCGTCGGCACACTGTTCGCGGCCACAGGTGGGCTTCTGGCTCTGGCATGGGGCCCGGTGAACACGACCGACGACACCGAGGAGCCGCCGGGGAGGGCCGGGGAATGACCGATCAGTCGCCCGATCTCCGCGGCGAGACCGTAGGACCCCACTACGCCCGCCCGACGAGAGGCCGCCACGCCGTCCCCCGTACGTCCACGCTGACCCGACTGCGCCTGCCGCTCGGGAAGGCTCTCGCACTCACCGCGCTGCCGACGGTTCTCGTCCTGGCCGGTCAGCGTCCGCCCGCGGTCGACACGAGCGCCACCGCGGCTCATTCCGCTCCCGAAGAGGAGCCCGGCGGCGGTGTCGACTGTGCCCGCCCCGATGACACGGCGACCCCGGCCGCGGCCCCCGTTTCCTCCGCGGCTCCCAGCACGCCCACTGCCCCCACGAACGGCACGCGGGTCCAACCGTCGGAGCATGCGGCTGACGAGGAAACGAGCCCCGCCCCGGTTCCGACCGCCTCACCGAGCCCGACCGCTGCCGCCGCCACCGGCGTTGCGGACATTCTCGGTTCCCTCCTCCACGGCATCACCGAGCAGCAGAATCCGGCACCCGATGCAAGCCCCGCACCGAGCCTGGCCGCTCCTACGCCGACACCGACGGGTGCATCCGACGCGCCACCGGCCGAACCTCGCGCCTCACCCGCCCCCGGCCACAGGACCGCTGAGCCGTCGCGCCCACCGGCACCCACCACGGGGGCCTCCCGCACCTGCGACATCAGCGATGCCAAAGCCCCCGAGGACACGAGCGCGGGTCGATTCGCCGCGCCGTCATGGAACATGAAGGGAAGCCGCCTCGACCTGCGTGACCTCGTCTTCGGTGGCGTGGTGACCGTAGACACCGCTGCCGGGCCCAAGCGGGTGCTCAAGTTCTCCGCGGCGGCCGTCACGATCCGCGACCTGAAGATGGCTGTGCCCGTCGGCCCGCAGATCCAGCACATCGACGGAGCGCCCGGCTCGACGTCCACGCTGCGAGGCGGCCGCATCACCATGTACGTCGAGAGTCTGACGGGCACCCTCTCCGGCGTCGAAGGCATTCCCCTGCCCCCGGTCCTCCGCCTCCATCTCACGCCCGACACCGTCCCGGAGTGGCTCTACGACACGGTCGGGAAGGCAGGCCTCAGGCTCCGACTCGGCTTGGACGACGCCGACATCGACCAGGCCGGGCAGACGGGAGGAGAGCTCGTCATCCCGGGAATCCACGGGTACGGAACGCCCCGATGAACCAAGGCTCCTCACGGGCTTGCGCCTGGAAACCGGTCGGTTTACCCTTCTGGAAACTGGCCGGTTTCCCGCGTTGTGAAGGCAACCATGACCGCATTGAAGGGCGCCAACGTCTTCGTCACCGGCGGCAGCCGGGGCATCGGCAAGGCCCTGGTGGGGGAGCTGTACGCGCGCGGCGCCGGCAAGGTCTATGCCACCGCCCGCGACCCGCGCACCGTCACCCACCCCGGCGCCGTCCCGGGACCCCTGGAAGTCACCGACCCGGTCGCCGTCGCGGCAGCCGCCGCGCAGGCCCAGGACGTCACGGTACTGATCAACAGCGCCGGCGCCTCGGTCGGCGCGTCCTTCCTCGACTCCCCCGTCGGCGACATACGCCGCGAGTTCGAGAGCAACTTCCTCGAGACCAGCTTCTACGGCCCGCTCCTCGTCGCCCGGGCCTTCGTGCCCATCATCGAGCGCAACAGCGGCGGCCACCTCCTCAACGTCCACTCCGTGCTCTCCTGGATCGCCTTCGGCGGCTCCTACAGCGCCTCCAGGGCCGCTCTGTGGTCACAGACCAACTCCCTGCGCCTGGAACTTGAGCCGCGCGGCATCACCGTCACCGGACTGCACGTCGGCTACGTCGACACCGACCTGACGACAGGCGTCGACGTCCCCAAGTCCGACCCTCGTGACGTCGCCCAACTCGCCCTCGACGGGGTCGAGACGGGCGCGTACGACGTGCTCACCGACGACATCTCCCCCAGGCCAAAGCAGGCCTCGCCGGCGGCCTGACCGGACAGTATCCCCCCTCGCCAAGTAACCCCATCACACCCAAGGAGTCGGCGACATGCCCGCCCACGACCTCCACCCCACCATCCACATCCCCGGAACCACCACCCACACCATCGCCCCTCGCACAGGACGCGCCAGCCGCGAAGGCACCCTGCGCTACCTCAAAGCGGGCACCGGAACCCCCTCGTCCTGCTGCACACCGTCCGGACCCAAGCCGAGCACTTCCGCCTTCTCATCCCACTGATCGCGGACCGCTACACCGTGTACGCCCTCGACCTGCCGGGGATGGGCTACTCCGAGATCGTGCCCGGCGCTTCCTATGACGAACCGGCCATGCGCGCGGGCGTCAAGAGACTCCTCACCGAACTCGACCTCCACGACGTGACATTGGTCGGGGAATCCATGGGAGCGGTGCTCGCCCTGACCACCGCGGCCGACCTCCCGGAACGGGTACGGCGCGTCGTCTCGGTGAACACGTATGACTTCCGCGGTGGCATCGCCCGCTCCAGCCTCCTCGCCCGTGTGGTGGTCAGCGGTGTCCTCGCCCCGGGAGTGGGCCCGGTGATCGCCGGGGTGGAGCCCAAGCCCGCCCTCTCCAGGATCCTTCAGGGCGGCCTCGGCGACAAAAGCGCGCTGCGAGAGGACTACCTGGACGAGCTCCTCCAAGTGGGCGGCCGCCCCGGCTACCCGACCGTCGCCCGGGCTGTGTACCAGGCCCTGCCCAGTCTCATCGCGGCCCGCTCGCGCTACCACGACGTCAAGGCCCCCATCCACCTCGTCTACGGCGAGAAGGACTGGTCCCGGCCCTCCGACCGTGATGCCAACAAGAGGCTGCTGCCCACCGCCGACTTCACGCAGGTCCCCGGGGCCGGCCACTTCATCGCCCTCGAACGACCCGACGTGCTGGCCGACTTGCTGAACGCGGCAGCGTGAGCGCCGGGAGAGTGCCGCACCGCCCCAGCCCGGGCGGTGCGGAGGGGAGCCGACTCGACGATGACGACCGAAGACCTCTTGGCGTCTGAGGAGCGGGGCATGGCGCAGAGCCAGACAGAGGTCGACGTTTCTGCCCAGCTGAGCGATGACACGGTGCTGCGGAGCTGCGTTTCCACCGGTGTGCCGACGGATTCCTCGGCGGGGGCGCCGCCAGGTGGATCGGTTTCTCGCGGCCGCGCCCGACCCCACGCC
The DNA here is from genome assembly GCF_040634175.1 of Streptomyces sp. NPDC007162. Classification (NCBI taxonomy): domain Bacteria; kingdom Bacillati; phylum Actinomycetota; class Actinomycetes; order Kitasatosporales; family Streptomycetaceae; genus Streptomyces; species Streptomyces sp. NPDC007162. The sequence goes on along the minus strand of NZ_JBEYFC010000169.1, from coordinate 8,854 downwards.
GGACGGGGGTGAGGTGGGCCGCCGCTTGGGTAGCGCTTCTTCAGGGCCATCTCATGGCGTCCGACCGCAGCTCCTGCAGTTCACACGCTCTGGATCGTATGCCCCTCCTGCAGGGTGGCTGGTCGTGGCAGCGGGATCTTCTGCGCGAGCATGTCGCCTTCGACGTCGAGGTTGGGCAGGAGCCGGTCCAGCCACCTGGGGATCCACCAGGCCTTCTCCCCCGCGAGCGCCATGGTCGCCGGAATGAACGCCATGCGGACCACGAAGGCGTCGATGAGGATGCCCGCGGCCAGCGCCAGCCCGGCCTGCTTGATCATGGGCTGGGGATTGAAGATGAACCCGGCGAAGACGGAGACCATGATCGTGGCCGCGGCGACCACGACGGCACCGGCGTGAGCGATGCCGGAAACCGTCGACCGGGACGGGGTGTCGCCGTGCATGCGGGCCTCGCGTATGGAGGTGACCAGGAACATCTGGTAGTCCATGGCCAGTCCGTAGAGCACGCCGGTGACGATGATGGGCAACAGGCTCACCACGGGAGCCTTGGCGTCAGGTCCGAAGAGTGCCTGCAGCCAGCCCCACTGGAAGACGGCCGTGGTGATACCGAAGGTGGCGGCGATGCTGAGCAGGAAGCCGAGCGTGGCCATGATCGGGACGACGACGGAGCGGAAGACCAGGAGCAGCACGATCAGGGACAGCCCGAGGACCGTGATGACGTAGAGGGGCAGGACGTCGGCGAGGCGGTCGGACACGTCGATGGCCAGGGCGGTGAAACCGGTGATGCCGATCCGGACACCGTTGCGGTCTCCGATCTGCGCGCTTCGGCCGCGTACGGCGGTGACAAGGTCCTTGGTGCCGTCGTCGTTCGGGCCGGCTCCGGGCACCAGGCCGAGCACCGCCGTGGTGCCGCTGCTGTTCATCCCGGCCAGGGACACCGACACGACGCCCCTGGTGCCCTTCAGGTCGGAGGCGACGGTGGCGAGAGCAGTGGAGCTGAGAGGCCGACCGACGCCGGCGGAGTGGATGACGACCATGAGGGGGCCGTTGTATCCGGGGCCGAAGGTTTCACTGACCACGTCGTAACTCTGCCGTTGTGCGGTGTCGGGGTTGTAGCTGGCGCCGGACGGCAGGCCCATCTTCATATCCAGAGCGGGCACGGCGAGAACCAGCGGTATCAGGAGCGCCGCCGCGAGAGCGGGGTACCTGTGGCGCACCAGGAGTGAGCCCCAGGCGGTGGCCCGCGTGTGCGTGGTGGAGGTGTGCTGCTGTGGCCTGCGGCGGGCCGTGTCCGAACAGATGCGCTCCCCGACCAGGCCGAGCAGTGCCGGCAGCAGGGTCAGGGCGAGCAGGACCGATACGGCGACGGTGGCCGCTGCTGCGAGGGCCATGGTGGTGAGGAGGGTGATGCCGACCACCAGGAGACCGGCCAGGGCGATGACGACGGTGGCGCCGGCGAAGAAGACCGCGCTGCCGGCGGTGCCGGTGGCGCGGCCGGCCGCCTCGTGTGCGTCCAGTCCCTGGTGGAGGATCAGACGCCGTTGCCGGGTGACGATGAACAGGGCGTAGTCGATACCGACGGCGAGCCCGAGCATCAGGGCCAGTACCGCGGTGAGGGAGTGGATCTCGAAGACGCTGGAGAGGGTGAAGGTGCCGCCCACGCCCACGGTGACGCCCATCAGCGCGATGATCAGAGGCAGGCCTGCCGCCACGAGCGAGCCCAGGGTGACCAGCAGGACGACGGCGGCCACAATGACCCCGGCCACTTCGCCGACCCCCAGGATCTCGGGCAGTTCCATCATCGAGGCCGACGGCAGGACATCGAGGTGGGCGCGGTCGGCCTGACGCTGCGCGGCCCGTACGGTGCTCTCGATCGTCCCAGCGGGGAGTTCGTAGGTCTGCTGGTCGAACTGGAACTGCATCAGGGCGGTGGAGCCGTCGGCGGAGACGATGACGCCCGGCACCGGTCGGCCATCGTCCTCCAAGGCGACCGGCGGTCGGTCCCCGGCCGGTTGCCCGGCGGCCCGGGCCACCGCCGTCTGAGCCCGTAGCAGTGGGCTCTTCGCGCCCTTGGCCAGTTCATGGGCGAGAGCCTTGCGCGGGTCGACGACGTGGTCATGACGGTAGACCGCGTTCACCGCGGCGAGGAGAGCGGCGCGGCTCTGCCCGCCGTCGATCCGTCCGCCGGCACGGACGTGAAAGGCCAGCATGCCCTGTCCGCCGGACGCCTCCGGCAGCGACTTCGACAGATCGTCGATGACCGCCTGGGCGGGGGTGCCGTCGATACGCACCTCGTTGCTCAGCTTGACCGGATTGACCGCCAGCAGGGCCACGACCGTGGACACGACCGCCAGCCAGCCGGCGATGACGTACCAGGGTCGGCCGTAGGCGAGACGCCCCAGCCGGTACAGCAGCACGGACACGCCGATCTCCTTATCCCGCCGCAAGGCGGCGCCGTCGAATCGATAGGGAACTATCGAACCGGGAGTGTACTATCAGTTCGGTAGTCGACTATCAAATGACTCGAGGTCGGATACCCTGCGGTCCAGCACGAGAGGAGCCGTATATGGCGAACACCCCGACCCGCTCAGGCCGCGCCCGCAGGGTCGACGCCCGGTCGAGCGCGGAGCGCATCGTCGCCGCCGGACGGACGGTGCTCGGCGCGGGCGAAGGCTCACTGGAGCAGATCGCCGCCGAGGCAGGCGTGGGCATCGCGACGCTCTACCGGCACTTCCCCAACCGGGAAGCGATAGTCCGCGCCGTCCTCGACGACCTCCTGGAGACGGACCTCCTGCCGCTGATCACCGATGCCGCGACCTCCCGCGGTCCCCGCGGCTCCCTGCTGGACATCGCCACCCGGCTGCTCGAACTGATCACCGAAGAACGGGGGCTGGTCACGTTCGCCGGCAACTTCGCCGACGTCGCCGTCGAAGCCCTTGAACGCCTCAGCGACTCCCTGCACCCCCTTCTCGAACGCGCCCAGGAGCAGGGCGAGATCCGCGCCGACCTGACCGCGGACGACATTCCGCGGTTCCTGGTCATGGGAATCGCCGGCCTCGCACTGCCCGGCACCGCCCCCTCCACCCGCGCACGTTTCCTGGCTCTGCTCTTCGACGCGCTCAGGCCGGCCGACGCGACCCCACTCCCCCCTCTGCACACGGCGGAAGGCGACCTGCGCACGGCCATCAGCCACGTCACACACAGCCGATGACTCCACACGTGCCGGGGACCTGAAGAGGAGCGGCGGACCCCGGCGCACGTCGGCGACAGCGGCCGGCGCCCGGCCGACCACCGACGGGCGGGTGCGACGGACGCACAGTTTGACCGGAGGACGCCTCCGGTTTACCGTGGGGGTCAGTTCGGAGGTGGCCTCCGTTTTCGATCGGCCCGCCGAGCCGGAAAAGCACAGGAGGATGCATGAACGCCAGGGGACAACAGGAGCGCAAACCCCGCGCCGACGTGCAGCGCAACCGCGCGGCCCTCCTGGAGGCCGCCCAGCGCCACTTCCTGCGGGACGGAATCGGCACGTCGCTGGAAGCCGTCGCCAAGGAGGCGGGTGTCGGGCCGGGGACGCTGTACCGGCACTTCCCCACCCGCGAGGCCCTGCTGGCGGCCGTACTCCAGTCCCGCACCGCGGAACTGGTGGCCCGCCGCGAGGACATCGCCCGCATCGACGACGCCGGCACGGCACTGACGCAGTGGCTGCGAGCCATGGAGGACTACCTCAGCGCCTACAGCGGACTGCCGGAACCCCTCATGGCGGCGACCCGGGCACAGGACCCGGACAACCCGCTCACCGTCCCCTGTGACGAGCTCATCGCCACGACCGACGGGTACGTGCGAGCCACACAGGGCACCGGGTACGTACGCGCCTCGGCGACGGGCTACGACCTGTTCCTCGCGGCCTGCTCGATCGCCTGGATCAAGGGCACCGGCGCCACCGAGGAATCGCTGACCCGGCTGCGGGCGCTCGTCGCCGACGGATACCGCGAGCCGGACGACCGCGGCTAGCGGTCGGCAACTCACTCACGGCCGGGGCGAGGTACCTCCCGCTCCGGCACCCCACGGGATCCGGCCATGGCCGACCGTCCCGCCACGCCGTCATCTCATCGCGCCACCCTTGGGAGTGGTGCAACCTTCGAAGGGACAAATCATGAAAATCACTGTTATCGGCGCTGGAGCCATCGGCGGAAATCTGGCCCGCAAGCTGAGCCTGGCCGGTCACGAGGTCCAGGTGGCGGACGCCCGGGGTCCCGAGGCGGTCGCGGCCGAGGTGCTGGAGTCCGGCGCCCGCGCGGTGGCCCTGGACGAGTCGGTCCAGGGCCGGGACGCGATCATTCTGGCGATCCCCTTCGGAGTGGCCGGGCAGCTGGCGGAGCTGTTCGCGACCGTCCCCGCAGAGACCGTGGTCATCGACACCTCGAACTACTACCCGCACCTCAACGGGCGGATCGAGGAGGTGGAGGGCGACGGCAAGGTGGAGAGCGTACACACCTCCGATCTCCTCGGCCGGCCCGTCGTCAAGGCATGGAACGCCGCCCTCGCCGAGACCCAGCGGACCAGGGGCGTTCCGGCGGGTACTCCGGGCCGCATCGCCATCCCGGTGGCCGGCGACTCCGAGGACGCGAAGAAGGTGGCCATGAGCCTGGTCGACGACACCGGCTTCGACCCCTACGACGCCGGCCCCCTGGCCGACTCGTGGCGCCAGCAGCCGATGGGTCCCGCCTACTGCACCGAGCTGACCCTCGATGAGCTCCCCACCGCCCTGGCTGCGGCACACCGCGTCAAGGACGCCGCCGTCCGCGACAGCATGCTCGAGCGTTTCGCCGCCCTCCCGGCCGACCCCACCCTGGACGACGTCGTCGAAATGAACCGCGCCGCCCACCGCTGACATCCACCCCACCCACAGGGCGACGCTCCTGCGGGGCCGGAGGGCCGCGCGGCCGGCCGCGGCTCGGACGAGGTGAGGATGTTCGCTGGTTTCATGCCGGCCATCGCCTCCTCCCGTCAGGCCGCCCTCGACCGGCGGCGCTTGTTGGGCGAGGCCGTGGATCTGTACGGGCGCGTGCGCGTCTGCAGGACGCCCTGGCGCACGGCGTCATCGACTACCCGCCCGATCGTCGCCGACACCGCAACCGACATGGCCGTCCACACGCCGGACTGGTTCGCGGCCGGCGCCCGCGACGGCGTCGACGCCCTCGTCGGCCAGATCGCCCCGATCCGCACGGCACGCACTGAAACCGATCGGTTTTCATTTCGTCCGATCCGGGTTAAGGCTCTGGTGGAGGAGCTGTACGCGCGCGGCGCCGGCAAGGTCTACGCCACGGCCCGGGACCCGCGCAGTGTCACGCATCCCGACGCCGTCCCGGTGGCGCTGGAGGTCACCGACCCCGCCTCCGTGGCGGCCGCCGCCGCACAGGCGGGCGACGTCACCGTGCTGATCAACAACGCGGGAGCCTCGGTCGGCGCGTCCTTCCTCGCCTCCCCGGTCGACGACGTACGCCGGGAGTTCGAGACCAACTTCTACGGCCCGCTGCTTCTCACCCGGGCCTTCGTGCCCGTCATCGAGCGCAACGGCGGCGGCCACCTCCTCAATGTGCACTCCGTGCTCTCCTGGATCGCCCTCGGCGGTTCCTACAGCGCGTCCAAGGCCGCGCTGTGGTCGCAGACCAACTCCCTGCGCCTGGAGCTGCAGCCACGCGGAATCGCCGTGACCGGCCTGCACGTCGGATACGTGGACACGGACCTGACGGCGGACGTCGACGCACCCAAGTCCGACCCCCGCGACATCACCGCACTGGCCCTGGACGGCGTCGAGAGCGGAGCGTACGAGGTGCTCGCCGACGACATCTCGCGGCAGGTCAAGGCGGGCCTCGCGGGCGACCTCGCGGGCCTGTACCCGCAGCTGGCGAAGTAGCCCCCGCACCTGCCAGGGCGCGCTCCGTCGCACGCAGGGACTGCCGGCGGCACCGTGCCGTGGTTCGGGTGTCGGGATCGGGTTCGGCGAGCCCCGCCGTCGCGCCGTGATCGCGGATCCCGGCCGACGGCGGCGAGCGGCGCCCGGTTCCGGTGGACGGCCGGTGCCACCGCCTTCAGCCCCTGCCTCCGCTCAGGTTCCCCCAGCGCGGTCCGGTCCTCTTCCACTCCTCGTCCCATTCGGCCATCCGACGGCGGACGAGCCGCACCCGGATGCCCTTGCCGGCGGCCCAGACGGCGGCACCGGCGAGTGGGCCGACGAGGACGCCGGTCAGGGCCGCCTGCACGGTCGCCGCCGTCGCGGAGACGGGTGCGCCGACCACGTGGCCGGCCCGGTCCGCCCAGATCGGGACGTGGGTTCCGGCCGAGGCACCCGCGGGGACGACTGCCTGTCCGGTGTGCACGGCACCGTCCGGGTCGGTCCAGCGCACGGCCGCCCGTACCTGCCAGTCGCCGTACTTCCCGTCGCCCGCCGGGACCACCGGGACGCCGTCGGTGACCACGGCGGTCGCGGTGTGGACCTGGGACGCCCGGGCCGCGGAGGCCGAGTCGCTGATCTGCGCCGCCGTCGTACCCGCGAGGACCGCGCAGGCGAGGGCGAGTATCCAGCCGACGGCGATGATCCAGCCCTCGATCACGTCGCTGCGCCGGCGGAGCGGATTGCGCCGCCAGTGCCACAGCCGTATCGGGGTGACGGTCGCCGGAGGGGTCCGTGTCATGGCCGCCGCCTCCTCTCAGAGCCCGCGTCGCCCGGCCGGGGGGGGCCGCCATCGCGCGGGGCGCCCGCCGGGCACCTCCAGGCTGCCCGCCCCGCACCCGTGGGGTCTTGGGCCGAGTGGTCCCGGCCCGCTGCCCCGGTAGGCCCCGCGGCCGACCGGAGCCGGCTACGTCGCGGGCAGCGGGACATGCCATTGCAGCGTGGTGCCACCGCCGTCGGCACACACGGTCTCCAGGCCCCCGCCGAGCTGTTCCGCACGCTCGGCCATGTTCCGCAGCCCGCTGCGGCGGCCGCCGGACGGGATGCCCACCCCGTCGTCGCAGACCGTCAGACGTATCTCGCGGCCGTCGGTGGTCAGCGTGACCCCGGCCCGGTGGGCGTGGGCATGTCGGGCGATGTTGGTCAGCGCCTCGGAGAGCACGGCCAGGACGTGGTCGCCGATCTCGCGGGGCACGTCGGTGTCCAGCAGGCCCTCCATGCGCACGCCGGGCGCGAAACCCAGGACCGGTGCGGCCCGGCCGACCGTCTGGACGGCTCGCCCGCGCAGCCCGCCGCCGCCGATGTCGTCATGGGCCCGGAGGCCGAAGATCGTCGACCTGATGATCTTGATGGTCTCGTCCAGGTCGTCGACGGCCCGCAGCACCCGCTCGGACGCCTCCGGGTGATCGATGAAGCGCCCGGCGCTCTGCAGGGTCATCCCGGTGGCGAACAGCCGCTGGATGGCCAGGTCGTGCAGGTCCCGGGCGATCCGGTCGCGGTCCTGGAGCACCGCGATCCGCTGGGCGTCCTGTCGTCGCTCGACCAGCTCCATCGCGATCGCGGCCTGCGCGGCGAAGCCCAGCAGCATCTCGGTCTCCTTGCGGGTGTAGACCGGCCGCCCGGCTTCGCGGGCCAGCAGCACCACGCCCCGCATCCCGCCCTCGCCGGTGCCGATGGGGACGGCCACGGCGGGGCCCAGCCCTTCGAAGCGCGGGGGTTCGGGAGAGACCCGGGCATCGTGGGTGACGTCGTCACTGGCGACCGGTGCGGCGGCGGAGAACGCCAGGCCCATCAAGGTCTCGCGCAGGGGCAGCACCAGCCCCCGGTGCGCGTCCGCGTCCACTCCCACGGCGATCTCGACACCCAGGGACGCGCCGTCCTCCCAGGGCAGGGCGACCGCCGCCAGCGCGGAGCCGGAGATCTCCTTGGCGCGTCCCGCGATCAGGTGCAGGGCCTCGGCACGACCGCTCCCGGACATCAGGCTGTGGGTGATCTCCGCGTTCGCCCGCAGCCACCGCTCCCGCAGCCGGGAGTCCTCGTAGAGACGGGCGTTGTCGATCGCCACGCCGGCCGCCACGGCCAGCGTGGACAGCACCGACTCGTCCTCCTCGTCGAACTGCAGCCCGCCGCGCTTCTCGGTCAGGTAGAGGTTGCCGAAGACCTGGTCGCGGACCCGGATCGGTACGCCCAGGAAGCTGTTCATCGGCGGATGACGATCCGGGAAGCCGTAGGAGGCGGGGTGCTGGGAGAGCTTCTCCAGACGCAGGGGCCGCGGGTCGCGGATCAGCTCGCCGAGGATGCCGTGGCCCTCGGGCAGGGGCCCGATCTCGGCGACCTGCTCGTCGGTGACCCCGACGGTGTGGAACGCGGACAGGGTGCCGCCGTCGGGTCCGATGACGCCGAGGGCCGCGTACTCGGCGTCCACCAGGGTCGCGGCCGCCCTGACGATGGAGCGCAGGGCCTGTTCCAGGTCCAGCTCGCGGCCGACGGAAAGGAGCGCCTCCAGCAGGCTGTGCACGCGGTCCCGGGTGCCCCGGGCAGCGTCCAGCCTGGCCTGCAGCTCGTCCAGCAGCTCGTCGAGTTTCAGCTGCGGCAGCAGGACGCGGAGCTCGTCGGGAGTGTCCACCGCGCTCCTCCTCGGTCCCGGCGCACGGGCCCGGCTTCCTCGGATCGTCTCCACGGTATCCCTCCCCGGCCGAGGACGGCACGCCGAACAGGGGGCCCGGCCGTCCGCCGGGGACCGGCCCGACTCCCGAGCGCGCGGGGCCCGCCGGTCGGGTGTACGACGCAGGACGAGCGGGACCGCGTTCGACATGAAGTGATCCGTCCCCTTCCACCGGAGGAGCCCGATGACCCCCACCCCGCGGACCCGCCCCTGGCACGGTGTCCTCGTCGCCACCGCCC
>NZ_JBEYFC010000168.1:0-16459 GCF_040634175.1 Streptomyces sp. NPDC007162 | reverse complement strand
GGACGATGCGCGACTTCACCGCGGTCCGCCCCGGCAGTCCGGTACGGGCAGCCACGGGGTACTACGCGATCTTTCTGGACCAGAACCCCAGGCTGACACCGGGATGCCGCCCCGGCCACTCGCACCGGGGGCTCCCCGTCACAGGATCTCCGCGCATGTGAAGGTCCGGTGCGGGCCGGACTGTCCCGGACATGCCCAACAGTGTGCGGATTCCGCCCCTTCGGCATGTCCGGCATAAGTAGGGTGATGCGCATGAAGGCACTTTTGTTGTCTGGTGGCTCAGGTACCCGTTTGCGTCCCCTCACCCATACGTCGGCGAAGCAACTCGTACCCGTCGCGAACAAGCCGGTGCTGTTCTACGGTCTGGAGGCGATCGCCGAGGCCGGTGTCACCGAGGTCGGGATCGTCGTCGGGGACACCGCCGAGGAGATCCGGGAGGCGGTCGGCGACGGCTCCGCCTTCGGCCTCGACGTCACCTACATCCCGCAGGCGGCCCCGCTCGGGCTCGCCCACGCGGTGCTGATCGCCCGGGAGTTCCTCGGCGACGAGGACTTCGTGATGTACCTCGGGGACAACTTCGTCGTCGGCGGCATCACGGATCTGGTCGACGCCTTCCGGACCGAACAGCCGGACGCCCAGATCCTGTTGACGAAGGTGCCGAACCCGACCGCGTTCGGCGTCGCCGAACTGGACGCGGCGGGGCGGGTGGTGGGGCTGGAGGAGAAGCCGGCCCGGCCCAGGAGCGAACTGGCCCTGGTGGGGGTGTACCTCTTCGGCCCCGCGATCCACGAGGCCGTCCGTGCGATCGAGCCGTCCCGGCGCGGCGAGCTGGAGATCACGGACGCCGTCCAGCGGCTGATCGACACCGGGCGCGACGTGCGCTCCACGACGGTCTCCGGCTATTGGAAGGACACCGGGAACGTCACCGACATGCTGGAGGTCAACCGCTCGGTGCTGGAGACCTTGGAACGCCGGATCGACGGCGCCGTGGACGCCGGCAGCGAGATCATCGGCCGGGTGCGGATCGAGGCCGGCGCCAAGGTCACCGGCAGTCGGATCGTCGGGCCGGTGGTCGTCGGACCCGAGACCGTGATCGCCGACTCGTACGTCGGCCCCTTCACCTCCATAGCCGGCGGCTGCCGGATCGAGGACAGCGAGATCGAGTACTCGATCATGCTGCGCGACTCCTCGATGAGCGGTGTGCGGCGGGTGCAGGCCTCCCTCATCGGCCGCAACGTCGAGGTCACACCCGCCGACCGCAGGCCCGCCGCCCACCGGTTCGTCCTCGGCGACCACAGCAGGGTGCGGATCTCGTCATGACGGCCCGCGTCCTGGTGCCCGGCGCCGCCGGTTTCACCGGCTCCCACTGCGCCCGTACGCGGCTCGGTCCGGCCCGACCGGGCGACGTGACGGCCGGCGAACTCCTCGCCGGACACGACCGGATCGCCCACTTCGCCGCCGGGTGCCACGCGGACCGCTCGATCCGGGGCGCCGGTGACTTCGTACGGACCGACGTCCCGGGCACCCAGACCCTGCGCCACGATCCGCGACGAGCTGGGCCACGTGCCCCGTACGGACTTCGCCGGCAGTCTCCCCGACACGCTGAGAAGAAAGGTTCAACCAGGTGAACTTCAAGGTCCAGCCCACCGCCCAGGTCGACGACAGGGCCACGGTCGGCGACGGAACGACGGTCTGGGATCTGGCCCAGATCCGGGAGGACGCGAGGCTGGGCAGCGGCTGCATCGTGGGCCGGGGCGCCTACGTCGGCCCGGGCGTGCGGATCGGCGACAACGTGAAGTTGCAGAACCACGCGCTGGTCTACGAACCCGCGGTGCTCGGCGACGGGGTGTTCGTGGGCCCGGCCGCGGTCCTCACCAACGACTACTTCCCGCGTTCGGTGGATCCGCAGGGCAGGCTCAAGCGGGGAGGCGACTGGGAGGCCGTGGCCGTGGTGGTGGCCGAGGGGGCGTCACTGGGGGCCCGTTCGGTGTGCGTGGCGCCGGTGCGGGTGGGCCGCTGGGCGCTGGTGGCGGCGGGGGCGGTGGTGACCCGGGACGTGCCGGACTTCGCTCTGGTGGCCGGGGTTCCGGCGCGCCGGATCGGCTGGGTGGGCCGGGTCGGCGTACGACTGGTCGAGCGGGACGGGGAGCCGGGCGTCTGGGAGTGTCCCGAGACGGGCGCGCTGCACGACGAGAAGGACGGCGAGCTCGCCGAACGCGCATGACAGCTGTTTTCAGCTGTTTCCCGCAAAACGCAATTCCTCGAACATCTAGTGGCATAACATGTGCGCGAACTGTGCAGACCAAGCACAATGAGCGCACAAACCATAAGTGCCCAGGGGGGGTTACTGAGTGGTGGGGACCGCTACGCCTCCAGCCGGGAGCGACGACCGTCCTGACGGCTGACCACTGACGTCTGCCTTCTTCGTCCCGCCCGGCCGACTGTGCCGAGGCGTACTCAAGCATGCACATAAAGGACCCACAGGGGGGTTGGTGTGCCCAGATCATGACCACGACACGCCTGGCAGCGCTCGAACTCGCGGACCCGCCGCTGTTCGCGCTCGCCCAACGGCTGCTCACCGTTGCCGAGTCGGGGCTGCCGTCGATGCTGCTGCCGGGCGGTGAGGCCTTCGCCTTCACCATGGCCGGCCACCAGGACCCCGGCGGCCGCTGGACGCTGGAGCGGCGCGGGATCAGCACCCGGTACGCGGCGATCACCGTGCTCGGTGCCCAGTACCTGCCCGAGGACCGCCAGCGCGCGGTGCTCGGCGGCCGTACCGCCCAGGAGTTCGCCGGGCTGCTGGTCGAGTCGCTGCCCGCGGTGACCAACCTGGGCGACTCCGCGCTCATCGCCTGGGCCGCCGCGGAGACCGGACACCCCAAGCTGTCCGACGCCCTGGCCCGGGTCGAGGCGCTGGACGACACGGACCGTCCGCAGTACACCGTCGAGGCTGCCTGGGTGCTGTCCGCCCTCGCGGCGGCGCGTGACACGGTCGATGTGGAGAGACGTTTCAGCGCAGCTCGCGACCGGCTGATACGGGCCCGGATCGGCGACAGTCCGCTGTTCCCGCACGCCACCGGACCCGGCCTGCTGCCCTGGTACCGGGCCCATGTCTGCTGCTTCGCCGACCAGACGTACCCGTTGCAGGCGCTGGCCCGTGCGCACGCCAGTGGCGACGGGGACGGCGATCCGCAGGCGCTGGCCGCGGCGGACGCGTGCGCGGCGCGCATCTGTGAGCTGCAGGGCGAGGGCGGGCAGTGGTGGTGGCACTACGACGCGCGCACCGGCGGTGTCGTGGAGGGCTATCCGGTCTACAGCGTCCACCAGCACGCGATGGCGCCGACGGCCCTGTTCGACCTGGCCGACGCGGGCGGTTCCGACTTCGGCGCGGCGGTCCGCAGGGGCCTGCGCTGGATGACGGACGTTCCCGAACTGGCCGGCTCCGGGCCCCGGGAACCGATGATCCTCGACGAACTCGGCGCCACCTGGCGCAAGGTCTACCGGGGGGACCCGAAGAAGGCCGTACGGGCCGCCCGGGGCCTGTCCACCCGCATCGCCCCGGGCCTTCGGCTGAAGTCGTTGGACCGGGTGTACCGCCCGGTCGCGGTGGACCGTGAATGCCGGCCGTACGAATTCGGCTGGATGCTCCACGCCTGGCAGGGGGGCCGGATATGAGCGAGCGAAGAACGCTGTTCGGGGTCGAGCTCGACCCGCTGACGATGGACGAGACCGTGGCGCGCTGCCTGGCGGCGGTCCGGGACGGCGGACAGCTGGAGATCGGCGTGGTCAACGCCGCGAAGCTGGTCAACATGCGGCGGGACGAACGGCTCGCCAGGGCCGTGGCCGGCTGCGACCTGGTGCTGGCCGACGGACAGGCCGTGGTCTGGGCCGGCCGGGTGCTGCGCGCCCCGCTGCCGGAGCGGGTGGCCGGGATCGACCTGTTCCTGCGGCTGCTGGCGGAGGCGGAGGCCTCGGGCATCCCGGTGTACTTCCTCGGCGCGCGGCAGGAGGTGCTGGAGCGGATGCTGCTCCAGGTGGCCGACCGCTTCCCCGGCCTGAAGGTGGCCGGCAGCCGCAACGGCTACTTCGACGACTCCGAGCAGGAGGAGATCGCGGACGGGATCGCGCGCAGCGGTGGGCAGTTGCTGTTCCTCGGCATGACCTCGCCGAAGAAGGAGATCTTCACCGCCGCGTACGGAACCCGTACCGGCGCCCGCGTGGTGCACGGCGTGGGCGGCTCCTTCGACATCCTGGCCGGGGTCACCAAGCGGGCTCCGCGGTCCTGGCAGCGGCTGGGCATGGAGTGGCTCTACCGCGCGCTCCAGGAACCGCGCCGGCTGGGCCGCCGCTACCTCACCACCAATGTGGCCTTCCTCCTCATGACGGCGCGCGAGCTGTTCCGCCCCGCCCCGCCGGCCGCTCCCGCGAACAGGAGTCACTGATGCGTGTCGTCGTGGTCGGACAGGGCTACGTCGGCCTCCCGCTGGCCGTCCGGGCCGCCGAGGTCGGCCACGAGGTGATCGGCTACGACGTCGACACCCGGCGGATCAAGAGTCTCGCCGCCGGTGAGTCCTTCGTCGAGGACGTCTCCTCCGAGCGGATCCGGGCGGCCCTGGACGAAGGCACCTACCGCCCGAGCGACGCGGCCCGGGACTGCGGCGGTTTCGACATCGCCGTGGTGACCGTGCCGACCCCGCTGCACGAGGGCACTCCCGACCTGCGCTACATCAGGGAGTCGGCGGTCACCCTCGCCCGCTATCTGCGCCCCGGGGCCACCGTCGTCCTGGAGTCGACCACCTACCCCGGCACCACCCAGGAGCTGTTCGCCCCGATCCTGGAGGAGGGGTCGGGCCTGACCGCGGGCTCCGACTTCCACCTCGGGTACAGCCCTGAGCGGATCGACCCGGGCAACACGGTGTGGGGCTTCAAGGAGACCCCGAAAGTGGTCTCTGGCGTCAACGAGGCGTCCCTGAAGGCAGTTCAGGGCTTCTACGCCCAACTCGTCGACACCACCGTGCCGGTGGGCTCGCCCAAGGAGGCGGAGCTCGCCAAGCTCCTGGAGAACACGTTCCGGCACGTCAACATCGCGCTGGTCAACGAGATCGCGATGTTCGCGCACCACCTGGACATCGACGTCTGGCAGGCCATCGACGCCGCCTCGACCAAGCCCTTCGGCTTCATGAAGTTCACGCCCGGCCCGGGTGTCGGGGGGCACTGTCTGCCGATCGACCCCTCGTACCTGTCCTGGCGGGTGCAGCGCGAACTCGGGCAGAGCTTCCGGTTCGTGGAGCTGGCCAACGACATCAACAGCCACATGCCCGAGTACGTGACACGGCGCATCAGCGAGCTGTTCAACGACAGGCGCCGCTCGGTGAACGGCTCGCGCATCCTGCTGCTGGGCCTCGCGTACAAGAAGAACACCGGCGACGCCCGCGAGTCGCCCGCCCTGCGCATCTCCCAGCTGCTGCTCGACATGGGCGCGCAGGTCAGGGCGGCCGACCCGCACGTCGTGGAGAGCCTGCCGGTGGACAGCCGGCTGGTGCGGGTCGAACCGACCCAGCGGGAGCTGGCCGACGCCGACGTGGTCGTGCTGCTCACCGACCACGACACCTTCGACTACGAACTCGTCGCCGAACACGCCCCCTTCGTCCTGGACTGCCGCCGCCGGCTGCCGTCCGGCCCCACCATCGAGGTGCTCTGAACCATGCGAGTCGTCTGTGTGGCCGGGGCCCGCCCCAACTACATGAAGATCAAACCGGTGATGGACGCCCTGGAGGCCCGGGGCGCCGAGGTGCTCCTCGTCCACACCGGCCAGCACTACGACCCGGCGATGAACGACGTGTTCTTCGCCGACCTCGGCATCCGGCCGCCCGACCGCTTCCTCGGCGTCGGCTCCGGCAGCCACGCCGAGCAGACGGGCCGCGTGATGACCGCGTTCGAGCCGCTGCTGGCCGAGGTGGCCCCGGACGTCGTCGTGGTGGTCGGCGACATCAACTCCACGTTGGCCTGTGCCCTGGTCACCGCCAAGGCCGGGCCGCTGCTGGCCCATGTCGAGGCGGGGCTGCGCAGCCGCGACTGGAGCATGCCGGAGGAGGTCAACCGGGTCGCCACCGACCGGGTCAGCGACTACCTGCTGGCCCCCTCCCCCGACGCCGTCGACAACCTGCGCGCCGAGGGCTACCGGGAGGACCAGATCCACCTGGTCGGCAACGTCATGATCGACACGCTCCTCGCCAACCTGGAGCGGGCCCGCGCCTCGGACGTCCTGGACCGGTACGGGCTGGCCGAGGGCGGGTTCGGCCTGGTCACCCTGCACCGGCCGGCCAACGTGGACGACCCGGAGGTCCTCACGGGGCTGCTGAAGGCCCTGGGGGAGATCGCCGGCCGCCTGCCGCTCGTGCTGCCCGTGCACCCGCGGGCGGCCGGCCAGCTGGCCGAGATCGACGTGCCCGGGGGTGTGCGGCTCGTACCGCCCGCCGGTTACCTGGACTTCATCGCGCTGCAGGACGCCGCCCGGGTCGTCCTCACCGACTCGGGCGGGGTGCAGGAGGAGACCACCGCGCTGGGCGTGCCGTGCGTGACGCTGCGGGACAACACCGAGCGGCCGGTCACCGTCGACCAGGGCACCAACGTGCTGGCCGGCCGGGATCCCGCGCGGATCACGGCCACCGTGCACGCGGTGCTGGACGCGCCGCCCGCGCCGCGCCGGCCCGACCTGTGGGACGGCCGCGCGAGCGACCGTATCGCCGAGGTGCTGCTGACCGGCGGCACCGCCGGCTCCCGCCCGAGACCGACCGATCAACCTCGGCCCAAGGATCGAACGTTCCCCATATGATCCGCTTGCAACATATGCTCGTCGAACGTCTGGTCGCGAGGGGGAACCGTCATGGATCTCGCTGAGATCTTCCGGGTGCTGCGCAGGCGCTGGTACGTCCTGCTGCCGGGACTGCTGCTGACCGCCGGCCTGGTCTTCGGGGTGACCGTGCTGGTCCCGGTGACGTACCAGTCGCAGAGCACCGTGGTGCTGCTGAACTCCCAGAAGGCGACGCTGGCCTACGACGGCAATCCCTTCCTCAGCACCCAGACCTCGCTCACCGGCATGGCCGACAGCCTGGCCCGCAACCTCAACTCCGACGACTCGCTGCGGGACCTCAAGGCCCGCGGCGCCAAGGGCACCTTCGCGGCCAAGCTCGCCGACAACGCGCAGGGGCCGCTGCTGTGGCTCACCGTCACCGGCACCGACAAGGCCTCCGTGCTGTCCTCGGACAGGATCCTGACCGCGTACGCCAAGGAGCGTCTCGACCAGTTCCAGAAGCAGCAGTCGGTCGCCCCCAAGGCCATGATCCGGATGACGACGATCGTGCCGCCGCAGAACCCGGCGGCGCAGACCAAGACGCGGCTGGAGTACATGGTCATGGCCGGGGCCCTGGGGCTGGTCCTCACCCTGGCCGCCTCCTTCTACGCGGAGGCGCGCAAGCGGCCGCACAGGCCGTCGCCGGAGGCCGCACCCACCGGACCCGCCGGACCCGCCGGACCCGACGAGAAGCCGGCCGCCGTCACCGCGCCGGCCGGGACGTCGCTCGTCGAGGAGACGCTCGCCATCCGGCAGCCGCCCAGTTGGTCGCAGTCCGCCGCCACCGCTCCGGCCACCGCAGAGCCCGACCCGCCGCGGCCCGCCATGGCCGTGGCGTCCGCCGCCGAGCCACTCGACGAGGAGTCGACTCATGGACATCGCCCGCGCACCGGACAGCGGGACCGGTGAGACGAGCGACGCGCCCGCTCCCCCCGGCCCGGTGACACCCGACGCGACGGTCACCGCCCCCTCCCTCGGCCGCAAGGTCCGCTCGGCGGCGCGGTGGAGCCTGGTCAACACCGTCGTGATGCGGCTGGGCAACTTCGCGACCGGCATCCTGCTGGCCCGCTTCGCCCTCGGCCCGGCGGAATGGGGCGTGTACGGCATCGCCCAGACCGTGCTGCTGGTCCTGCTGTCCGCGAACGAACTGGGGGTGGGCCTGGCCATCGTGCGCTGGGAGGGGGACGCCCGGCGGTTCGCGCCGACCGTGCTGACCCTGAGCACCCTCTCCAGCGGGCTGCTGTACGTGGCGCTGTTCGCGACGGCGCCGGCGGTGGCGGGCCTGCTGGGCTCGCCGCACGCCGCGGGCGTCCTGCGCGTGATGTGCCTGTGCGTGCTGATCGACGGGGTGGCCCAGGTCCCCGCCGGCTTCCTCACCCGGGAGTTCGCCCAGGGCAAGCGGATGATCATCGACGCGCTCAACTTTGTGGTCAGCACCGCGGTGACGCTGCTGCTGGCCTTCGCGGGCTGGGGCGCGATGAGCTTCGCCTGGGGCGCGGTGGCCGGAAACGTCGTCACGCTGATCGGCTGCGCGCTGGCGGCCCCCGGCACCCTGAGGTTCGGCTGGGACGCGGGACAGGCCCGTGCGCTGCTGCGGTTCGGGCTGCCCCTGGCGGGGGCGAGCATGCTGGCCCTGGCCGTGGTCAACGTCGACACGATGGTGGTGGGCGCGACCCTCGGCAACGTCTCGCTCGGATTCTACGTGCTCGCCTTCAACATCTCCGGCTGGCCCGTGCGCATCATCTCCGAGGCCGCCCGCCGGGTCTCCTTCGCCGGGTTCTCCCGCCTGGCCGGCTCGCCGCAGGCGCTCGCCAGGGGCTTCAGCCGTGCCCTGGGCGTGCTGATCACCGGCACCGTCCCGCTGTGCGTGCTGCTGGCCGGCCTGGCGGAGCCGGTGATCCGGCTGGTCTACGGCGGCCGGTGGGTCCCCGCGGCGGCCGCGCTGCCCTGGCTGATGGCGCTCGGCCTGATCCGTATCGGCGGCGAACTGGCCTACGACTGCCTGGTCGCGATCGGCCAACGCCGTTCGCTCTTCCTGGTGCAGGGCCTGTGGCTGGCGGCCCTGGTCCCGGTGCTCCTGGTGGCCGCGCACCTGAACGGCATCGTCGGGGTCTCCCAGGGTCATGTCCTGGTCGCGGGCGGCCTGGTGGTGCCCGTGTTCCTGGTCGCCCTGCACCGCGGCGGCATCGGCCTCGGCCGGATCGCACGGGCCTGTGCCTGGCCGTTCCTGGGCGGCGCCGTGATGACCGTGATCGTCCTCGGTCTGCGGGCTCCGCTCGGCGACGGGCGGCTCGCGCTCCTCATCATCACCACCGTCGCGCTGGTCGGCTACACGGTGTGCGTGCTGCCCAGCCGTGACTTCCTGCGCGGGGTGGAACACCCCCGGGCGGCCGTCCGCGTCGGCTCCTCAGCCCAGGGCACGAGGTGAGACCGTGTCACGACGTACCGGCCGCGACAGGTTCGCGGGACTGCTGCTCGCGGGAGTGCTCGCGGTCCTCGCGACCGCCTGCTCGGGATCGGCCGGGTCCGCCCCGCCGGACTGCCCGGACTCCGCGCTGACCTGCCCGGCGAGCGGACCGACAGGGACGCCGGGAACCCCCGGAACCCCGGGAACGCCGGGGACAGCGGGCACCGCCTCGCCGACCGCGGCCCCCGGGACGTCCCCCGGCCCCACCGCGACGGCCGGTGCCGACGGCGCGTCCGGGAAACCGACGTCGCAGGCCGCCTGCGCCTCCCCCGCCGCCTGCGGGTTCCCCGGCGCCCGCACCACCGGACCGCGCATCCCGCTCACCCCCCACAACACCGGCAACCTGTCCGTCCGCGAGAACGGCACGGTCATCCGGGGCTGGGACATCACCGGCTCCCTCGACATCTACGCCGACGACGTCACCGTCATCGACACGAGGATCACCTCCGCCAACTGGTGGGGCGTCAACCTGCGCCCCGGCCACAAGGGGCTGCGGATCCTGCACACCACCATCACCGCCGTCCCCGGCAAGGGACCGGACAACGGCGGCGTGGACTACGCGGTGTCGAACATGGGGACCAGCTCCATCGAGGTCGGCTGGTGCGACGTCTCGGTGTTCGGCGACGCCCTGTCCATGGGCCAGGGCGACATCCACGACAACTACGTCCACGACATCGCGCCGTTCGTGAACCAGAGCGGCGAATGGCAGCACACCAACGCGGTGATCAGCGGCGGCGGCAACACCGGGAACCTGGTCATCCGCCACAACACCCTGCTCAACCCGACCGGTCTGCAGCAGGGGGCCTCGGGCAGCATCGGCCTGTTCGCCGACACCGGGGTCGTCCGCAACGTCACCGTCGACCACAACTGGATCGCCGGCGGCGCCTACGCCCTCTACGGCGGTGCCACCGGCGCCACCGGGATCAAGGTCACGGACAACGTGTTCTCCACCCAGTACCACCCCGCGTCCGGCGGCTACGGCACGGTCGCCCACTGGAACGCGGACGGCGCCGGTAACGAGTGGCGCGGCAACCGGCTGTCCGACGGCCGCCCGGTGCAGCCGGAACCGTCCTCGTGACCGCCACCGCGGCGCGCCGCGTCGCCCGGGCGCCCTGGACGCTGCTGAAGACGCTGTTCGGCTGGCTGGTGCTGTTCGAGGCCAGGAACAAGGTGCTGCTCGCCCCGAGCGCGGTGCGGCTGCGCCGGACGGAGGACGCCGAGACCCGGCGGCTGGCCGCCGCGCTGCCCGCACCGCCCTCGGCGCTGGTCGCCACGGTGATCGCCACCCACCGGCGGCCCGAGGCACTACGGGCCGCGGTCCGCTCGGCCCTGGACCAGACCGTCCGCGATCACGTCGTCGTGGTGGTCGACGACGGCGCCGGGCTGCCCGAACTGCCGGACGATCCCCGCCTGTTCGCCGTCTCGCTGGCCCGCAACACCGGGGTTGCGGGCGTGGTGCGCAACGTGGGCATCCGCCTCACCCGCTCCCGGTACGTGGCGTTCCTCGACGACGACAACCTGTGGGAACCCGACCACCTGGAGCGGGCGTTGGCGGTCCTTCAGGCCCCCGGCGGGCCCGACGGCGTGTACACGGCGCTGCGCCGCGTGCTGCCCGACGGCGGCGAGCACGACGTCCTCTCGGTCCCGTACGACCGGCGCCGGGCCGCCCGCGAAGCGTTCCTGGACACCAATGCCTTCGTCGCCCGCCGCACCCGCGCCCTGCACTTCAGCCGGCTGCGCCGGACCCCCGAGGTGCTGCCCCGGGAGGACTGGGAGTTGATCCGCCGGTACGCGCGCAGGCACCGGGTGCGTCACGTGCCGCACCCCACCGTCCGGTACCTGATGAACCCGGCCAGCTTCTACACCCAATGGCGACAGCCCAGTTGAGGCCCGCTCCGCCGTCCGCTCCGATACCAGGTGGTTGATCCCGTGGCACCGTCCCGCGCCCTCAGAAACAAGTTCGTCGACGCCCCCGGCTCACTGGGCGAGAAACTCCGCACCGCCCGCTGGGAACGCTTCCGGCGCTGCTTCCCCGGCATCGAGAACATGAGCGTGGTGGACCTGGGCGGCACGGCCGAGATGTGGCTGCGCGCCCCCGTGCGCGCGAAGCACGTCCACCTGATCAACCTGGAGGCCCACCCCGCCGGACTGCCCGACTGGATCACCGCCGAGAACGCCGACGTCACCGACCCGGAGACCGCCGCCGCACTGAGCGCCGACGGCGGCTACGACCTGGTCTTCTCCAACTCGACCATCGAGCACGTCGGCGGCCACAGCCAGCGGCGGAGGTTCGTCGCCGCCGTGGAACGACTGGCCCCGCTGCACTGGATCCAGACGCCGTACCGCTACTTCCCGGTCGAGCCGCACTTCGTGGCCCCCGGCTTCCAGTTCCTGCCGCTGGCCGCGCGGGCACGTCTGGTACGGCGCTGGCCGCTGGTGCACAGCCGCCCCGACAGCCCCGAGTCCGCGATGGACGCCGTCGTCAACATCGAGCTGCTGACCCGCGCCGAGATGCGCTACCTGTTCCCCCGCTCGGAGCTGCTGAGCGAGCGGGTGCTCGGGGTGCCGAAGTCGCTGATCGCGGTGCGGACGCGGCCGGCGCGCTGACGGCCCGCCGGATCACGGTCCCGGCACCCGGCGCAGCGCTCCCGGGCGGACCAGCTCGGCCGCGGCCGCCCTGCTGGCCGGGCGGCCCAGGGCGGCGCGTGAGGTCTCGCGGAGCAGCACGGCGGTACGGAACGCGGCTGTCGCCAGCGGGCCGTGCCGACGCCGGTACAGCCGGACCCGGTTGAGGGTGAGCAGGGTCCACAGCCGGGGCGAGACGCGGGAGTCGCCGCCCAGGTGGACGGCGTCGGCGGTCGGCTCCAGGCGGGTGGCGTACCCCAGGTCGCGGGCCCGCAGGCAGAACTCGGTCTCCTCCGAGTAGAGGAAGAAGGACTCGTCCCACGGCCCGCAGGCGGCCAGGCACTCGGCGGAGACGGCCATCAGCGCGCCGGTCGCCCAGTCCGCGCGGGTCGGACTCCGGTAGGCGCCGGGGGCGGTGACCAGCTCACTCAGGGCCGGGAAGCGCCCCGCCCTGGTGTTGCCGATCACCGCCTCACCGAGCGCCCGCAGCACGGTCGGCTCCCGGCGCAGTGAGCGGTGCGGGGTGTCCGAGCCCTCCTCGTACAGCAGGGGTACGGCGATTCCGACCCCGTCCTTGAGGCTGTCGACGAGGCGTGCTGCGCAGCCCGGCCGCATCCGGGTGTCGGGGTTGCAGACCAGCACGGCGTCGTGGTCCCCTGCGGCCCGCAGCGCCGCGTTGACCCCGGCCGCGTACCCGGCGTTGCGGCCGGTCTCGACGACGGCGGCGTCCGGGGCCAGCGTCCGCAGCACCTCGACGGTGTCGTCCGCGGAGTCGTTGTCGGCGACGACCAGCCGCCAGTCGAGGCCGGCCATGCCGTGCGGCAGCGCGGCGAGGAACCCGGGCAGCACCTGGGCACTGTTCCAGGTGACGACGACGACGGCGACGGTGCTCATCGGGACTCCACGAGTCGGGGAAGGCCGGCTTCGGGTACTGCGGGTGCCGCACGGGGCGCGGGGACGGCGGCGGCCGCCTCGCGCCGGATGAAGCCGAGGTAGCTGCCGCCGGCGCCCAGGGTCAGGAAGAACATCCCGGCGTACATGGGGAAGCTCAGCGCGTCGAAGGTGGCGCTGATGACCAGGGCGACCAGGGCCGAGGCGAGGAACGCCTGGCCGAGCTCCCGGTCCGACTCGGTGCGGGCGAGCCTGCGGATAGCGCCGCCCTGGTGGATCCCGGTGACGAACAGGACGAGCAGCGCGACCAGTCCGAGGGCGCCCATTTCGGCCAGGGTCAGCATGTACTGGTTGTCCGTGAAGAAGTACAGGTCGGGGGTGAAGGTGCCGAATCCGCGCCCGAACCAGGGGTGTTCCTTCAGGTAGGGGACGATCGCGCTGTACTTCACGGTGCGTGCCTGGGTACTGCTGTCGGAGTTGGACAGGAAGCTGGCGAACAGGCCGGTGATGGTTCCGATCAGGCCCGGGATGATCACCTTGAAACCGGCCACCGAGCCCAGGATCAGACCGATCGCGGACCAGCGGCGCTGCGGCTTCCAGCGCGGGACCATCACCAGGATCACGATGAAGACGCCGATGATGGAGGTGCGGGACACCGTCAGCGGCAGCGCGCCCGCCATGATCGCCACCGGGCCCCACCGGCGCAGCGCGCCCGCGTGCCGGCGCACCGGGTCGAAGGCCTGGTGGACGGCGAAGGGGACCAGGATGGCGAGCATGCCGCCGAACTCCAGCGGATGGGACGTGGTGGAGCGCGGCCGGGTGAACGAGCCGCGGTCCATGGTGCTGATCCCGGCCGTGCTGGAGTGCAGGCCCGGGATGTGGACGGAGTCCGCGATGTTGGTGGCCGCGAAGAAGTCGTAGTAGCCGATCAGGGCCACCACCGTGCCCAGCACGACGATCCGGCGCATCAGGGTGTCCAGGCGGCTGCGCTCCTGGATGCCGGCCGAGGAGAGCACCACCAGCGCCGTCCACACCCCGAGTCCGATGAGGCCCCGGTCGGCGCCCAGCACTTCCTCGTGCGAGCTCTCGCGGGTCGCGTCCGCGAGGTACGACAGCAGGACCGCCGCCGCGAGCACGCACATGGCCACGCGCGGGAGCCTGGTGTCCCTGGCCGGCAGGATGCGGCCGCCGAGCCAGGTGGCGAGGTACCAGAGGAGTCCCAGCAGGGCGAACACGTTGGCCGGGGTGCCGACCCCGCCGAGCGCGGGCAGGGTGAGGTTCGAGGGGACGAAGAAGGCCAGCACCAGGTAGCCGCTGAGGATCGTCGTGGCGTCCAGCCTGCGCACCAGCAGTCCCCTGGGCCGCTCGGGCGGGCTCGCGCGGTGGCGCCGGGGCACGTATCCGGCCAGGGCGCGTCCCCGGCGGCGTACCACCGCGACGCCCTCGGCCAGGATGGACAGCAGGAACGCGCCGACCGTCCCGGCGATGAGGACCGCCGCGATGTTCTGGTAGCGGCTCTTCGACTGCGAGACCGGGGTCTGCGGCAGCACGACCGGCGCGGTCTGCACCGCGTACCCCTTCGGCACCCTGGAGGCGGCCTGGAGGGCTTTCAGCTGCTCCCCGGTGAAATCGGTGAGGGTGGTGGTCTCGCGGAGCACCTTCGCCCGGTCGGTCCCGGTGACGCCCAGGGTGAGCAGCGGGCTGTCGGACTGCGCGGCGAAGCCGACCGTGTACGGGTCCGTGACGCCGCGCGAGCGCAGTTCCTTCGCGGAGTCGCCGGACTGGAGCGTCCTGATCAGCACGTCGGCCGTGACGACCAGCGAACCGCCCGCGTTCGAGATCGGGTTGCCGAAGGTGGGCGCCATGTCGGCGATCGCCGTGGAGTCGAGCAGCGTGACGGAGCTCTGCGACTGGTAGGACACCGGGATGGTGCGGTACAGGTATCCGCCGGCGAGCAGGCTGAGCAGGGTGAGGGGCACCATGAAGTACCAGCGCCTGCGCATGATCGCCAAGAGGTCGGCGAGGCTCATGAGATCTCCCTTTTGGTGGCGGTTCGCCCCGGCGCCTGCGAGGATCGGTGACGACGGAAGGAATCCCCGTGTCGCCTCGTGACGTCGCCGAAGCGCTGCTCCGCCGGTGGTACGTGCTGCTGTTCGCGCTCGTGCTGACGGCGGCCGGTGCCTACCAGGTGCTGCATCCCGCACCGCGGTACCTGAGTTCGGCGGTGATCGTGCTCAAACCACCCGTGACCGGCAACCAGCCCAACCAGCTGACGAATCTCCAACCGCCGCTCGCCACCCTGTCGTACGGCGTGATCCAGCAGCTGGAGTCGCCCGCCGGACGCAGGGAGCTGGCCGCCGCCGGGGTGCACGGGACGTACCAGCTGATCCCGCGCAACAGCGGCACCAGCGCGACACCGCGCTACCTGATCCCCTCGGTCCAGGTGCAGGCGCAGCGCTCCGCCGCCGTCGACGCCGACACCGCGGTGAGCCGGGTCATCGACGTGTACACCCGGCACGTGACGGATCTTCAGGCCGCCGAGGGCGTCGCCCCCCAGGCGCGGATCAGCGCCTCGGTCCTGGTCGCCGCGAGCGCGGCGCCGGTGCAGGGCACCAGGACCCGGGCCCTGGCCGGCACGGCTCTGCTGGGCGGCGTCGGCGGGATCGTGGTGGCGCTCTGGTGGGACCGGTACGCGCGGCGCCGCAGGGCCGGGGCGGGCGGTCTCGCGGAACCGGTCCGCCCCGCCGGCGGGCTCCCCGTCGCGGGCTGAACGGAGCTGACGGCCCATCAGATGCCGCGGCGCTTCCAGGACTCCCACCACAGCGCCTCCCGGCCGCGCTCGGCCACGGCCGACCACACCAGTGGCTGCAGGTACGGCATCGCCTTCGGCCCGATCCGTCTGCGCAGCCTCAGCGCGCGGTACTCGGGCAGCGTCCGGTACCCCGGCAGGCACTCCTCGGCGAACGCCACGCACTCCTCGACGGGTACGACGTCGGTACGGCCCCGGTCGTAGGCCCGGTAGGCACGGCGCAGGGCGTAGCGGGCGAGACGGGTGTGGACCTGCTCGGCCAGGCGGTCGGCGTGCGGCAGCCGGTGGCCGCACTTGGTGAGCACCGAGTCGAAGGCGACCAGGCGCTGGCGCAGGTCGTCGAGCTGGCCGCCGAAGTCGACGGTGGACATGTTCTTGCCGTGCACGCGGTAGAAGGCCTGGTCGGCGCCGCGTATGTAACCGACGTCGGCGTGGGCGGCGAGCCGCATCCACATCTCGATGTCACCGGCGTGCGGCAGGGCGGGGTCGTAGCCGCCGACCGTGCGCTGGAGGTCGGTGCGGACGACGACCTCCGGGGAGGTGATGCAGCCGGTGCCCTCGCGGAAGCGGCGCTCCAGCCACCACTGGCCGGGGTAGACGACCGAACCGGTGCTGTGCGTACGGGCCTTGGGCAGGGGCCCGCCGTGCTGGAAGCGCAGCGGACGCCCATAGGCGAACCCCGCCTCCGGGTGGGCGTCCAGGAGCGCGGCGGCGCGGACCAGCGCGCCCGGCACCAGCCGGTCGTCGGCGGACAGGAGGGCGACGTAGTCTCCGTCGGCCCACTCCATCAGGCCCTCGTTGTAGGTACGGCCGG
>NZ_JBEYFC010000167.1:0-16538 GCF_040634175.1 Streptomyces sp. NPDC007162 | reverse complement strand
CTGGTCGTCAGCGACGGAGCCGTCGAGAAGCACGTCAGCAACATCTTCCTCAAGCTCGGCCTCTCCCAGAGCGACGGTGACCACCGGCGTGTTCTACCTCGACCTTCTTGATGCAGTCCTGGGCGAGCCGGGCGGCCGGGCCGCCGATGGAGCCCAGGTAGAAGCCGCCGTGGCCGGCGCAGGCGTCGGTGACCTGCTTGCTGCGGTTGCCCTTGGCGAGCATCACCTTGGAGCCGCCCGCCGCCTGGAACTGCTCGACGTAGGAGTCCATGCGGCCGGCCGTGGTCGGGCCGAAGGAACCGGACGCGTAGCCCTCGGGGGTCTTGGCCGGGCCGGCGTAGTACACCGGGTGGTCCTTCAGGTACTGCGGCATCTCCTCGCCCGCGTCCAGCCGCTCCTTGATCTTGGCGTGCGCGATGTCCCGGGCGACGACCAGCGGGCCGGTGAGCGAGAGCCGGGTCTTGACCGGGTACTTGGTCAGCTCGGCGAGGATCGTGTCCATCGGCTGGTTCAGGTCGATCTTGACGACGTCCGACGACTCGTCGAGATGCTCGTCGGTGGTCTCCGGGAGGAACCGCGCCGGGTCCGTCTCCAGCTGCTCCAGGAAGACGCCCTCGGCGGTGATCTTCGCGACGGCCTGGCGGTCCGCGGAGCAGGACACGGCGATGGCGACCGGGCAGGACGCGCCGTGCCGGGGCAGCCGCACCACACGCACGTCGTGGCAGAAGTACTTGCCGCCGAACTGCGCGCCGATGCCGATCTTCTGCGTCAGCTCGAAGACCTTCTGCTCCAGGTCCTTGTCCCGGAAGCCGTGCCCGAGCTCCGAGCCCTCGGCCGGGATCTCGTCCAGGTAGTGCGCGGAGGCGTACTTCGCGGTCTTCAGCGCGAACTCGGCGGACGTACCGCCGACGACGATCGCCAGGTGGTACGGCGGGCAGGCGGCCGTACCCAGCGAACGGATCTTCTCCTCCAGGAACTTCATCATGGAGGCCTCGTTCAGGACGGCCTTCGTCTCCTGGTACAGGAACGACTTGTTGGCCGAGCCGCCGCCCTTCGCCATGAAGAGGAACTTGTAGGCGCCGCCGTCGGTGGCGTACAGCTCGATCTGGGCCGGCAGGTTGGAGCCGGTGTTCTTCTCCTCCCACATGGTGAGCGGAGCCATCTGGGAGTAGCGCAGGTTGAGGTTGAGGTACGCGTCGTAGATGCCGCGGCTCAGCGCCGCCTCGTCGCCGCCCTCGGTCAGCACGTTCTGGCCGCGCTTGCCCATCACGATCGCCGTGCCGGTGTCCTGGCACATGGGCAGCACGCCGGCCGCCGCGATGTTCGCGTTCTTCAGGAGGTCGAGCGCGACGAACTTGTCGTTGCCCGACGCCTCCGGGTCGTCGATGATCCTGCGCAGCTGGGCGAGGTGGGCGGGGCGCAGGTAGTGCTGGATGTCGTGGATCGCCTCCGCGGCGAGCTTGCGCAGCGCCTCCGGCTCCACCTTGAGGAACGTCCGCCCGTCCGGTCCCTCGACGGTGGACACACCCTCGGAGGTCACCAGCCGGTACGGCGTGGTGTCCTCGCCCTGGGGGAGCAGATCGGTGTACGCGAACTCAGGCATCTCAGCCCATTCCTCACTCTGACGGACGGCCGCCCGCCGACGCTGGCGGGCGCTGTCCAGCGTAGAACCTGCCGCCGACACGGAACCTGTGAGGTAAGGCTCAGTTCGACACGCCCGGACGGCTCCGACCCCTAGTCGCGATCTATCGCGTTTCGGTACGCTGCTGCCGTGGACCTTCAGAAGCAGACCGTTCAGGGGCACACCGGAGCGCCGGTCGCCGAGCTGCGCGCCTCGGACGCCGACCGCGACCGCATCGCCGACATCCTGCGGGAGGCGCTCGCCGAGGGGCGCCTGACCGCCGACGAGCACGCCGAACGCGTGGAGGGGGTGCTGAACGCCAAGACGGTGGGAGAGCTGGAGGTCTTCATACGGGATCTGCCCGCGGCCCACGCGCGCCCGGCCGCCCCGGGCTACACGCCGGTGCCGCCCCGCCCGACGCCCGGCGCGATCCCCGTCGAGGCGGACAGCAATGTGGTGGCCGTCTTCAGCAGCGCCCGCCGTCGCGGCCGCTGGCGGCCCGGCCGCCGGCTGCACGCGTACGCGGTGTTCGGCTCCGTCGAGATCGACCTCACGGAGGCGATCTTCGAGTACCAGCAGGTCGTCATCAAGGCGTTCTCGGTCTTCGGCGACGTGCAGATCAGGGTCCCGGAGAACGTGTCGCTGCGCGGCACCGGCGGCGGTGTGCTGGGCAACTTCGAGGCCGACACGCTGGATTCGGTCGACCCGGACGCGCCGGTCGTCTACGTCGACGGGTGGGCCGTCTTCGGGAACGTGGAGGCGCGGCCGAAGCGCGGGAAGTTCATCGAGGACATCCTGGACCGGGTGCACGACAAGGTCGACAGGAAGTTGCGCAAACACCTGGACCGTTGACGGTCGCGAATCGGTGTCGGTCCGGCGGTGCCCGGCGTCGTGAACAAGCCGCCGCGCCAGGGCTGTTGAGGACGCTGTGCATAGGCCCGCGCACAGCGGGTAGGCCTTGCTGCATCGTCTCTCGCTCGCGAAGCCGTCGTCAGGAGTAGACCCGTGCTGCAACCGCCGCATTCGTCCCTGCAGGTAGCTGCCGTTCCGGCCCAGCGGGTGCCAGTGCGGGACAGGGACCAAGACGCACCCTGGCACACCGAGGCGGTGTGCCGGCGCGACGAGGCAGGCCTGTTCTTCGCCCCCTCCAAGGAACCCACCGCCGCCCGGCTGTCCCGGGAGGAGGCGGCCAAGCGGGTCTGCGCCCGCTGTCCGGTCATGGTCGAGTGCCGTGAACACGCCCTGCTCCAGCCGGAGCCCTACGGCGTCTGGGGCGGCCTCACGGCAGCGGAACGCCGGGTGGTGCTGGCCAGGCGCAGGCGCCGCGACATGGAACTGAAGAAGGCGGCACGAGCGACGGCGGCGAACCGCATAGCCCAGGCAGGCTGACGAAAAGGCGCCCTCTCCGCACAGAGGGCGCCTTCTCAGTGCCCTGAAGGGGCGCGGGGAACTGCGTGACGCGTTACTTCGCCTTGTCGAAATCGATCGTGCTGTAGGCCCGCAGTTTGCGCAGCCGGTGCTCGGAGTCGATCCGCCGCACCGTCCCCGACTTGGACCGCATCACGATCGACTCGGTCAGCGCGGTCTCCGACCGGTACCGCACGCCCCGCAGCAGCTCGCCGTCGGTGATGCCGGTGGCCACGAAGAACACGTTCTCCCCGGTCACCAGGTCCTCGGTGGTCAGCACCCGGTCCAGGTCGTGCCCGGCGTCGATCGCCCGCTGCCGCTCCTCGTCGTCCTTGGGCCACAGCTTGCCCTGGATCGTCCCGCCCAGGCACTTCACCGCGCACGCCGAGATGATGCCCTCGGGGGTACCGCCGATCCCGAGCAGCATGTCCACGCCCGTGCCCTCGCGCAGCGCGTAGATCGACCCGGCGACGTCACCGTCGGAGATCAGCTTGATGCGCGCGCCGGCCTCCCGGATCTCCTTGATGATCCCTTCGTGCCGCGGCCGGTCCAGGATGACCACGGTCACGCCCTCCGGCGAGGACCGTTTCGCCTTGGCGACCCGGCGGATGTTGACGGAGACGGGCGCGTTGATGTCGACGAAGTCCGCCGCGTCCGGGCCCGTGACCAGCTTGTCCATGTAGAACACGGCGGACGGGTCGAACATGGCCCCGCGCTCGGCGGCGGCCAGCACGGAGATCGCGTTGGGCATGCCCTTGGCGGTCAGCGTCGTCCCGTCGATCGGGTCGACGGCGATGTCGACCTCGGGCCCGGTGCCGTCCCCGACGTGCTCCCCGTTGAAGAGCATCGGGGCCTCGTCCTTCTCGCCCTCGCCGATGACGACCACGCCGTTCATCGACACGGTGGAGACGAGGGTGCGCATCGCGCGGACCGCGGCGCCGTCGGCGCCGTTCTTGTCGCCGCGGCCCACCCAGCGCCCCGCCGCCATCGCGGCGGCCTCGGTGACCCGGACGAGCTCCAGGGCGAGGTTGCGGTCGGGGGCCTCGGAGGGGACATCGAGCTCGGACGGCAGGTGATGATGATTCTCGGTCATCGGAGCGCACCTTTCTGATACGACGACGGCCGGATGAGGGTTTCCCGTCGACTCTATCGCCAGGCTGACAAAATGAGCAGGGGACCCCACGGATGAGCGCAAGGGGCACCTGCGACCATAGAGGGCGTGGCAGGCACGAACGGCAAGCAGAAGACGGTCCGGGACATGATTCTCTCCCTGGCCCTGATCGGCCTCGCGGCGGGCTTCATCTATCTTCTCGTCCCGCACGACGATCACGCTCCCGACCTTCCGAGGGTGGACTACCGGGTCGAGCTGCTGACGGCGCGCCGCGCCGCGAGCTACCCGGTCGCGGCGCCCGAGGGTCTGCCGAATACCTGGAAGGCCACGTCGGTGCGGTTCCAGGGCCAGGACGGCGACCGCTGGCACCTCGGGTACCAGACCCCCGACGGTCAGTACGTCCAGATCGAACAGTCCACTCAGAAGCCGGCCGACTTCATCGCCGACGCGAGCCAGGGCGCGACGGCCACGAGGACGGCCGAGAAGATCGGCGACCGCACCTGGACGCACTACACGGGCGGCCGCTACGACGCGCTGGTCCTCGACGGCACCCGCGGTTCGACGACGGTGGTGGCCGGCACGGCGTCCTTCGCCCAGCTGACGAAGATGGCCGCGGCGCTGAAGACGTCCTGAGGCGGCTCTCCCGGGCCTGTGTAGGCGGCTCTCCCGCGCGTGTGAACGGAAGAGGCCCCCGGCGTCGCCGGGGGCCTCTTCCGCATGGGGGCTGCTGCTCAGACGGTCGTGACGACGTCGTCGTAGGCCAGGCGCGGGCCGCGCGGGAACCAGGCGTCCGGGCCCGGCTTGCCGATGTTGACGACCATCAGCGGGGTGTGGTCGTCGTCCAGGAACTCCTTCTGGACGGCCGCGAGGTCCAGGCCGGTCATCGGGCCGGCGGCGAGGCCGGCGGCGCGGACGCCGATGATGAAGTACGCGGCCTGGAGCGCGGCGTTCAGGGTGGCGTTCTTCTCCCGGTTCTCCCGGCTGGCGGCGAACATGTCCTTGGCCTGCGGGAAGTGCGGGAAGAGCTGCGGCAGCTCCTCGTGGAACTCGTTGTCCGCGGCGAGGATCGCGACCAGCGGGGCGGCGGCGGTCTTCTTCTGGTTGCCCTCGGACATGTGCTGCACCAGGCGCTCACGGGCCTCGGGCGAGCGGACCAGGACGACGCGCAGCGGCGACTGGTTCATGGAGGTCGGGCCGAACTTGACCAGGTCGTAGATCGCCTGGACCTGCTCGTCGGTCACCGGCTCGTCGGTGAAGGTGTTGGCGGTGCGGGCCTCACGGAACAGCAGGTCCTGAGCGGCGGGGTCGAGAACGAGAGACATGGTCAACTTCCTGGAGGTCGCATCCCGGTCGAGGGGGCCGGCACGGAATCCGGACCACGGTCCGGATAGCTTGTCGGTGCGACCATAGCGAAAGAAGGTTCAAGGTTCAACAAAGGCCGGATCGCGGTGACCCTCCTCACATCCGCCACCCGTCCCACCCTCTACTCGCTCCCGCCCTCCTCCTCTTCCTCTTCCTCCTCGGCCAGCGCCGCGTCCAGCCGGGCCCGCGCCCCCTCCAGCCACCGCCTGCACACCTTGGCCAGCTCCTCACCCCGCTCCCAGAGCGCGAGCGACTCCTCCAGGCTCGTCCCGCCGGCCTCCAGCCGCCGTACGACGTCGATCAACTCGTCCCGCGCCTGCTCGTAGGAGAGCGCCTCTTCGGTCCTGCCGGTCATGCACGTGCCTTTCTCATCGACCTGTACGACATGCGCCCGTACGACACGGAGCTAGCCCTCCACCCGCACCATGAAATCGCCCTCGGCGACCCGCGCC
This sequence comes from Streptomyces sp. NPDC007162, assembly GCF_040634175.1. Lineage (NCBI taxonomy): Bacteria > Bacillati > Actinomycetota > Actinomycetes > Kitasatosporales > Streptomycetaceae > Streptomyces > Streptomyces sp. NPDC007162. The sequence goes on along the minus strand of NZ_JBEYFC010000167.1, from coordinate 10,585 downwards.
CGCAGCGCCTCGCCCGGCTCGACCTGCCCGCTGTCGCGCACCACCTTCCCGTCGCCCTTCTGCAGCACGGCGTAACCGCGCTCCAGGGTGGCGGCGGGGGAGAGGGACACCACGCGCGCGTGCGTGTGCGTCAGCTCCGAGTCGGCGCGGTCGAGCAGATGCCGCAGGGTGCGCCGCGCACGGTCGACCAGCGCGGCGACGTGATCGGCCCGCTCGTCGAGCATCCGGTGCGGATCCTCCATGGCCGGCCGCGCCAGCGTGTGGGCCAGCCCCCGCTCCTCCCGCGCCACCACCCCGTCGACGCACCGCCGGGCCCGGTCCCGCAGCATCCGCACCCGCTCCAGCTCCTCACCCACGTCCGGTACGACCTTCTTCGCCGCGTCGGTGGGCGTCGAGGCGCGCAGGTCGGCGACGTAGTCGAGGAGCGGGGTGTCGGGCTCGTGCCCGATGGCGGACACCACGGGCGTACGGCACTCGGCCACCGCGCGCACCAACTGCTCGTCGGAGAACGGCAGCAGATCCTCCACGCTGCCGCCCCCGCGCGCGACGATGATCACATCGACCGCCTCGATCGCGTCCAGCTCCTTCACGGCCTGCACGACCTGCGGCACGGCGTGCACACCCTGCACCGGCACGTTCCGCACCTCGAACCGCACCGCCGGCCACCGGTGCCGGGCGTTCTCCAGCACGTCCCGCTCTGCGGCCGAGGCCCGCCCGCACACCAGCCCGATCAACTGCGGAAGGAACGGCAGCGGCTTCTTCCGCTCCGCGGCGAACAACCCCTCCGCGGCCAGCGCCTTCTTGAGCATCTCGAGCCGCGCCAGCAACTCGCCGACACCGACCGGCCTTATCTCGGCCGCCCGCAGCGACAGCTGTCCACGCGGCGCGTACCACTCCGGCTTCGCGTGCACGACGACCCGGGCGCCCTCCCCGACGACATCGGCGACGGTGTCGAACACCTGCCGGAAACAGGTGACGCCGATCGAGATGTCGTACGACGGGTCGCGCAGCGTCAGGAACACCACCCCGGCACCGGGTCGCCGCGACAGCTGGGTGATCTGCCCCTCGACCCACACCGCGCCGAGCCGGTCGATCCACCCGCCGATGAGCCGGGAGATCTCACCGACGGGCACGGGTGTCTCGGCGGACGTGTTCAAAGCCATGCGGCGAGCGTAACGGCGCCCACCGACAGGACCGCCCTCCCGCCGTGCCCCGAACCGGTCCGCTCTCTCCTCAGGACCGTCACCCGGACGCGATCAACGCCCCCCGGACGCGGCCTTACGATGGGTGCCATGACTGCTTCGTCTGGCCGCCGTGTCCTGCTCGCCGCCCCCCGTGGCTACTGCGCGGGTGTGGACCGCGCCGTGATCGCCGTCGAGAGGGCCCTGGAGCAGTACGGGGCCCCGGTCTACGTCCGACACGAGATCGTCCACAACAAGTACGTCGTGCGGACCCTGGAGAAGAAGGGCGCGATCTTCGTCGAGCGGACCGAGGAGGTCCCACCGGGGAACATCGTGATGTTCTCCGCGCACGGCGTCGCGCCCGTCGTCCACGAGGAGGCCGAGCGCGGCCGGCTCGCCACCATCGACGCCACCTGCCCGCTGGTCACCAAGGTCCACAAGGAAGCCGTCCGGTTCGCGAACGAGGACTACGACATCCTCCTGATCGGTCACGAGGGCCACGAGGAGGTCATCGGCACCTCCGGCGAGGCCCCCGACCACATCCAGCTGGTCGACGGCCCCGGTGATGTCGCCAAGGTCGAGGTCCGCGACGAGTCCAAGGTCGTCTGGCTCTCCCAGACCACGTTGAGCGTGGACGAGACGATGGAGACCGTCGACGCCCTCAAGGAGAAGTTCCCGCAGCTCATCTCGCCGCCCAGCGACGACATCTGCTACGCCACGCAGAACCGTCAGCTCGCCGTGAAGCAGATGGGCGCCGAGGCCGAACTCGTCATCGTGGTCGGCTCCCGCAACTCCTCCAACTCCAAGCGGCTCGTCGAGGTCGCCAAGCTGGCCGGCTCGCGCGACGCGTACCTGGTCGACTTCGCCAGTGAGATCGACGAGGCGTGGCTGGAGGGCGTCACCACGGTCGGCGTCACCTCCGGTGCCTCCGTCCCGGAGGTCCTGGTCGAGCAGGTCCTGGAGTGGCTTGCCGAGCGCGGCTACGGCGATGTCGAGATCGTCAAGGCGGCCGAGGAGTCGATCACCTTCTCGCTGCCCAAGGAACTCCGCCGTGACCTGCGCGAAGAGGCGGCCGCCCTGGTCACCGAGCGCGGCGGCGCCGGCGCCGGGGCCTGAGAACCGGCCGTACGACAGTGTGACCGCGGGCCGTCCGGCGTCGTGACTGTCAGTCGTACCACGTAACGTGGAGCCATGCAGATCTTCGGTGTGGACATCGGTGGTTCAGGGATCAAGGGCGCTCCCGTGGACCTGGCAAAGGGCGACCTGGCGCAGGAACGCTGCAAGGTGCTCACCCCGCATCCGGCGACGCCCGACGGCGTCGCCGACGGGGTCAGGCAGGTCGTCGACCACTTCGGCTGGACCGGCCCGGTCGGGCTCACCTTCCCCGGCGTGATCACGGACGGCACCCACATCCGCACGGCGGCCAACGTCGACAAGAGCTGGATCGACACCGACGCGCGCACGCTGTTCAGCGAGCGGCTCGGCGGCCTCCCGGTGACCGTGGTCAACGACGCGGACGCGGCGGGCGTGGCCGAGATGGAGTTCGGCGCCGGGCGGGGCCGCACAGGCGTCGTACTCCTGCTGACCTTCGGCACCGGCATCGGCAGCGCGCTGTTCGTCGACGGCGAGCTGGTCCCCAACACCGAGCTCGGCCACCTGGAGCTGGACGGGCACGACGCCGAGAAGAAGGCCTCCAGCAAGGCCAAGGAGGACCACGACCTCAGCTGGGAGCAGTGGGGGCACCGGGTCACCAAGTACCTCGCGCACGTCGAGATGCTGTTCTCGCCGGAGCTGTTCATCATCGGCGGCGGGGTCAGCCGCAAGTCCGACAAGTTCCTGCCCTTCATCAAGGGCGTCAAGGCCGAGATCGTGCCGGCGCAGCTGCAGAACAACGCCGGAATCGTGGGCGCGGCGATGCGCGCGGCGAAGCACGCGAAGTAGCCCCCGGCCGACCGCCGCGCCCCCGGTCCGTGCTGCTCCCGTCCCGGCCTTCCCCCAAGGCTCGCCTCAGGGCCTGCGTCGGCGGCGGAGCAGCCGGGCCCGGCGGACGAGCACGATCAGTGCGGTGACCAGGGTTCCGCCGTAGAGCCAGCCGGCCTGCGTGGACAGGGCCGTCACCAGGCCCATCACACTGTCGAGGAACCCGCTGCCGTCGGCGACGGCCAGCAGGCCGACGGCGAACGCGATCGGGGCGACGACGGGAGCGGTCAGCAGATCGCTCCCGCGCACCCACAGCGCGGTCAGCGCGGAGACCGGCAGGAAGAGGACGCCGTACACGGTCAGGGACGCCCCGAGGAGCAGGTCGTCCAGGAAGCCGAGCAGGAACATCGTCGCCCCGCAGAACAGGGCACAGCCGAGGCTGGTGAGCCGTGGACCCGGCACCGGCCCGGACGCCGCGACCGGCGCCGTACGGGACCTTCCCGTACCCGGCCGACGCCCGGCCGTCCCCGGTCGCCGTCTCGCCTGCGGCGGCAGTGGTGCGCGGGGGGCGCCACGGCGCGGGCCTTGCTGTCGGGGTCGGGTCCTGTGATGCTCCACCGCACCAACTTAGGTCGGTTAATGTGCCCATCCGCAGACCAGACACGCCGAAACCAAGCCGAAGAACAGAGCATGTCCACGTGTTCGACGCGGCCGCCGGCGAGGGGCCCCGAACCCCGTAAACTGGTGGATCGGCCGGCCCGCCGGCACCGGCAGCCCCCCGGCTCGCTCACCCACTCACTACGGGAAGTCGCAACGTGTCGCTCACGATCGGAATCGTCGGCCTGCCGAATGTCGGCAAGTCGACCCTGTTCAACGCCCTGACCAAGAACGACGTGCTGGCGGCCAACTACCCGTTCGCCACGATCGAGCCCAACGTGGGTGTGGTCGGCGTCCCCGACGCCCGGCTGGCCAAGCTGGCGGAGATCTTCGCCTCGCAGCGGATCCTGCCCGCCACGGTCGACTTCGTCGACATCGCGGGCATCGTGCGGGGCGCCTCCGAGGGTGAGGGCCTGGGCAACAAGTTCCTCGCGAACATCCGTGAGTCCGACGCGATCTGCCAGGTCATCCGCGCCTTCAAGGACGAGAACGTCGTACACGTCGACGGCAAGGTCTCGCCGAAGGACGACATCGAGACGATCAACACCGAGCTGATCCTCGCCGACCTCCAGACGATCGAGAAGGTCCTGCCGCGCCTCCAGAAGGAGTCGCGCATCAAGAAGGACGTGGCCCCCAAGGTCAAGGCCGTCGAGGAGGCGAAGGAGATCCTGGAGAAGGGCGACACGCTCTTCGGCCACGGCATCGTGCAGGGCTCCGAGCGCGCCGAGCTCCTCCACGACCTGCACCTGCTCACCACCAAGCCGTTCCTCTACGTCTTCAACGTCGACGAGGACGAACTGCTCGACGAGGACTTCAAGACCGAGCAGCGCGCCCTGGTCGCCCCCGCGGAGGCGATCTTCCTCAACGCCAAGCTGGAGGCGGACCTCGCGGAACTCGACGAGGAGGACGCCCTGGAGCTGCTGGAGTCGGTGGGCGCCGAGGAACCCGGCCTCGCCACCCTCGCCCGCGTCGGCTTCAACACCCTCGGCCTGCAGACCTACCTCACGGCCGGCCCCAAGGAATCCCGCGCCTGGACCATCAAGAAGGGCGCGACGGCCCCGGAGGCGGCCGGTGTCATCCACACCGACTTCCAGAAGGGCTTCATCAAGGCCGAGGTCATCTCCTTCGAGGACCTGGTCGAAACCGGCTCGGTCACCGAGGCCCGCGCCAAGGGCAAGGCCCGCATGGAGGGCAAGGACTACGTGATGCAGGACGGCGACGTGGTGGAGTTCCGCTTCAACGTGTGAAAATTTCCGCCCCCTGACCTCGTGTGTGAAGCCGCAGGTCAGGGGGCTTGTCGTGTAGTTGATCGCTGCTGTTCGTGACGTTCTCCCGGAACGTTCAAAGTTGGGCGACGGCGCCGGTTTTTGTGTTTCCGCAGGTCGGCGGCGTGACGTTGTCGTCGGGTACGGTGAGTCAGGCCCTGATCACGATGACGGCTGCACTTCACTGATCTGGCAAACATGCCGGGCTCTGAGGGTTTCTGTCACAGCTTGTCCGGGTGCAGGGTGCCGTCGTCGTCGAGGTCGTCCAGCGCGGCGGGCAGGCCCTTGGTGAGCATCTTGGTGCGGACGGTGCCGAGGATTTTGGCCATGAAGAAACCCCCGATGCCGGTGAAGCCGGTGTGGTGGTAGGTGAAACGTGTCCCGCGGCCGTGCGGCGCGAGTTGGTAGGCGACCTCCGTTACCTCGCCGCCGCCCTCGTCCTGCCAGGAGTAGCGCAGCAGCGAGGGCTCACGTGCCTCCAGCACCTCGCACAGCACCACGCCGCTCCACCCCGGCTTCGGCTTCGCGATGAACTTGAACGTGGTGCCGGCCGTGGCCGTGAAGCCCTCCGGGCGTGCGCCGGCGCCGGTGGCCGTCCATAGCGGGATCAGCTCTGGATCGGTCACGGCGCGCCAGACCTTCTGCGGCGGGTGGGGGTAGTCGCGGACGATGTGGATGGTGCTCATGGCGGGCTCCTCGGGCATGGGCGTCAAGCGCAGCACATGCTTACAGTGAATGAAAATTTATAGCAACAGAAATTTTGTTGGGGCTGGACTACGCTGCACCGATGAGCATGCGCACTGTGGACTGGACGGCCCTGCGCCGTCGCGACGCGGAACCCGCCGCTGAGGGACTACGGGAGCGCAAGAAGCGGCTGTTGCGGCGGCAGCTGTCGGACGCGGCCACCGAGATGTTCATGGAACGGGGCTTTGACGCCGTGCGTGTCTCCGAGATCGCCGAAGCCTGCGGGGTGTCGGAGAAGACCGTGTTCAACTACTTCCCCACCAAGGAGTCCCTCGTCCTGGACCTGGGCGAGGCCACGTTGGGCTCCCTGCGGACCACGCTGGCCGATCCGGATCTGTCGCCTGTCGAGGCCGTGCTGAAGATCTTGTCCGGCGAGCTGGCGGGCATCACATCCTGGCTGACCGAACAGGACGACCTGGCCCAGGCGAAGAACATGCTTCTGCGCTTCGGCATGCTGATCGGATCCACCCCGTCCCTGCGTGCCTACCAGCGCGACATGGTTGATCAGCAGGTCGCCGTAGCCGCCGAAGTCCTGGCTCGGCGCCATGAGATGAGCCCGGACGACCCTGAACCACAGATCGCCGCAACCGCCCTGCTCGCCCTGTGGCCCATCCAGTTCCAGGCGCTACGCAGGCACCTGAACCGCGTCCGGACCCCCGAGCAGTTGCACGACATGGTGAGCGCCGACGTCCAACGCGCAGCCCGGCTCATCGACACGGGACTGACCTCGCTCGCCCCCGCCCGGCACAGCAAGTGAAACGGTCAGCCGGTCTCCCCCACGCGCGAAGACCCACGGTCACACGCTCCCAGGAGGGCGGACTGGACCGCCTCACCTCCCGGGAGTTCGACGTTTTCAAGCTCCTGGTGTGCGGCTGTCACAACGAGGAGATCGCCAAGGTCCTCGTGGTCGCCGAGAGCACCGTGAAGTCACACGTCCAGCGGCTCTGCGAGAAGTTCGGCGTGCGCGATCGGGTGCAACTGGTCATCTACGCCTATGAGCACGGCCTGATCAGCCTCGGGCAGTCCGCGTGGCAGAAGCAGCGGTCCGACCGCGGCCTCGACGCCGCCGGACGGGCCCCCGCCGGCGTACTCCCGCGGGAGTAACCGGTCGCCGCTGCGCCCTAGGGAGTAAGGGCGTTTTACGCCGCCGGCTCGATGTGTCGGCGAAGGGAGGACGGGAGTCTGGACGCCATGGACACGTTGCGACCCGGACCGCGGCTGCGGCTGCGGCTGCGGAAGCCGACCGAGACCCGGCGGCCCGTGCAATCCCGCTCACACATCTGGATTCCCTGGGCCGTGATCGGCCTGTGGGTGGCGCTGGTGGCGCTGGCCGTGCCGTTCGCCGGAAAGCTGGGCGGGGCGACCACCGACCAGCAGGTCGACTATCTGCCGGCGAGTGCCCAGTCGACCCAGGTGGCCCGGATCCTGGACGGCATGCCCGGCGGCGGAACCACCGACCTGGTGCTGGTCTACCAGCGGGCGGGCGGCCTGACCGCGGCCGACCGGACGGTGGCCCAGGACCGGGCCGCCGCCCTGGACCGGCAGTTGGACCTCGTCGGCCCGGCGCCCCGGACGATCGCGGGCAAGGACGGCCGCACCCTGATGATCCCGGTGTCGGTCGCCCAGAGCGCCGGCGACGGCAAGAAGGTGGTCGACGACGTCCGCACCCAGGTGGCGCAGGACCGGCACGACGGGCTCACCGTCCGGGTGGGCGGCTCGGGCGCGCTCGCCGCCGACATGGACAACACCTACGGCTCGATCGACGGCCTGCTGCTCGTCGTCACGGTCGCCGTGGTGGCCGTGCTGCTGATCGCCACCTACCGCAGTCCGCTGCTGTGGCTCCTGCCCCTGGTGTGCACCGGGGTGGCGGCCGTCGCCGCGATGGCCGTGGCCTATCTGCTGACCCGGCTGTCCGGACTGACCGTCAACACGATGAGCAGCGCCGTCATGACCGTACTCGTCTTCGGCGCGGGAACCGACTACGCACTGCTGCTCATCGCCCGCTACCGCGAGGAACTGCACACCACCGAGCACACCTACCAGGCCATGCTGCACGCCTTGCGGCGCACCGGGCCGGCGGTGGCGACCTCGGCGGGAACCGTGGTCGCCGGCCTGACCGTGCTGCTGCTGGCCGACATGAACAGCACCCGCGCCATCGGCCCGACCGGCGCGGTCGGGGTGCTCTGCGCGCTCGCCGCCATGACCACGCTGCTGCCCGCGGTGCTGGTGCTGCTCGGACGGCGGATGTTCTGGCCGCTGGTCCCGGACTACGGCACCCGGCCGGCCGCCCGGCACGGCATGTACCACCGCATCGGCGCGCTGGTCACCCGGCGACGCGTGGTGACCCTGGTGACCGGACTCGTGGTGCTGGGCGCGCTCGCGCTCGGCACGCTGAACCTCTCCGGCCGGCTGCGGCAGGAGGACGCCTTCACCCAGCGGCCCGAATCGGTGACCGCCATGCAGGAACTGGCCGCCGCGTTCCCCGGACAGAGCAGCCAGCCGATCACGGTCCTCGCCCACGCGCCGGACGCCCGGTCGGTGGCCGCCGAGGCACGGAGCACCCCGGGAGTGGCCGAGGTGACGACCGGCCGCAGCGCGCGCGGCTGGACGGAACTCGGCGTCACCGCGGTCGGCCAGCCGGAGAGCCCGGCGGAGACCGCCACCATCGAACGGCTGCGCACCACCCTGGGCGACCGGGGCCTGGTGGGCGGCGAGAGCGCGCAGCGCATCGACACCGACGACACCACCGGACGCGACCAGACGGTGGTCATCCCGCTGGTGCTGGCCGCCGTCTTCCTGCTGCTGGCCCTGCTGCTGCGCAGCCTGGTGGCCCCCCTGGTGCTGCTGGGCGCGGTGGTGGTGGTCTGGGTGGCCGCGCTGGGTCTGGGCGGACTGGTCTTCGGACCGCTCTTCGGCTTCGTCGGCAACGACCCCTCCCTGCCGCAGCTCAGCTTCGTCTTCCTCGTCGCCCTCGGCGTCGACTACGGCATCTTCCTGCTCCACCGGATGCGTGAGGAACGCGCGGTGCTGCCGGCCCTCACCGCCACCGGCGGTGTCATCGCCTCGGCGGGCGTGGTGCTGGCCGCCACCTTCAGCGTGCTGACCGTGCTGCCGCTGGTGTCGATGGTGGAGCTGGGCTTCGTGATCGCGGTGGGCGTCCTGCTGGACACGTTCCTCGTCCGGTCGTTCCTGGTACCGGCCGCCGCCCTGCTGCTGGGCCGCCGCCTGTGGTGGCCGGGCAGGGAGTCCGCCCCGGCTCCGGCGCCGTCGGAGCAGCCCGCGGGCCGGCGGAACGGGAACATGAGACGAGGCGATGACCGTGGCCTCGGCTTCGGCACCGGTCGGTCGGACGAGGCGGGCGCAGGCAGGCCCCGGGAAAGGAAGGCGTGACGTGATGTCGGCCACCGCGCGCACGTGGCGTCTGCCGTCCCTCACCAGGTCGGAGATCCTGGTCCCGCTCGCGGTACTGGTCGTGCAGTCGGTGCTGGCCGTCGTCCTGGACGAGGCCGACGGCGTACGGCCGGACGCCGTCGGCCTCGGGCTCCTGACGGCCGGCGCCGTGCTCCTGACCGGGCGGCGGCGCGCCCCGATGGCCACGGCGCTGGCGGTCGTCGCCGTGCTGGCCGTCTACCACACGGCCGACTACAACCACCTCGCCGCGGTACCGGCCAGCCTGGTGGCGCTGTACGCGCTGGCCCTGAGCGGCCCCCAATGGCGGACGTACACGACCGTCACCGCGGCCATCGGGCTCATGATGGGCATCATGCTGGCGAAGGACGATTCCAACACCGCCTGGGACATCCTGCGCAACGGGGGCTGGGTCCTGGCGGTCGTGGTGATCGGGGACGCGGTGCGCATCCACCGCCAGTACGTCGCCGCCATCGTCCAGCGGGCGGAGCGCGCCGAGCGGACGCGTGAGGAAGAGGCCGCCCGGCGGGTGGCGGAGGAACGCATGCGCATCGCGCGCGACCTCCATGACCTGCTCGCCCACAGCATCACGCTGATCGGTGTGCAGGCGTCGGTCGCCGCGCACGTGCTGGTCGAGGACCCCGAACTCCTCGACGGAAAGGGCCTGGCGAAGACGTTGCAGACGATCTCCGACACCTGCCGGGAGGCCCGCGCGGAACTGCGCACCACCTTGCGGGTGCTGCGTGGCGACGAGCCGGACGGCGAGCGCGAGCCGGTACCGGGCCTGGACGGGCTGGCCGCCCTGGCCCGGGCGGCGGAGGCGGCCGGCGCGCTGGTCGGCCTCGACTACACCACTGCGCCGCAGGTCCCGGCGCCCGTCGGGGTGGCCGCCTACCGGATCGTGCAGGAGGCGCTGACCAACGCCGTGCGGCACGCGCCCGGCTGCCGGGTCCGGGTGCGGCTGACCGCCGACGCCCGGCGGCTGCGGGTGACCGTGGAGGACGACGGCCCCCGCCCCGGGCGGTCCGCGGAGACCAGCGGCACCACAGGGTACGGACTGGTGGGCATGCGGGAACGGGCCCGCAGTGTCGCCGGCACTCTGACGGCCGGTCCCGGCCCGCACGGACGGGGCTTCGCGGTCGAGGCCGAACTGCCCTTCAACCAGGGTCTGGAGACCGGCGGATGACCGACGACGCTCCGATCCGCGTGCTGCTCGCCGACGACCAGGCCCTGGTGCGCGGCGCGTTCGCGCTGCTCATCGGGTCGGCTCCGGACATGGAGGTGGTCGGCGAGGCCGCCACCGGCCGCGAGGCGTACGAACTGGCGCGCAGCGCACGCGCGGACGTGGTCGTCATGGACATCCGCATGCCCGAGACGGACGGCATCGAGGGGACCCGCCTGATCGCCGCC
>NZ_JBEYFC010000166.1:0-16585 GCF_040634175.1 Streptomyces sp. NPDC007162 | reverse complement strand
CCCACCGGTGACCGCGTGCAGCCGCAGCCCGTTCACCTCTACGAGCCGGCTGGTGAAGACGTCAAGGAATCCGTCAGGCAGCCGCAGTGAACTCAAGGTTGTCATGCGGCGACCATACCCATCTTTGAACGATCGGTACAAGATGTGTAAGCTGACGGACCATGGCAGGCCGCAAGCAATTCGACGTGGACGAGGCGCTCCGACGCGCGATGCTCGTCTTCTGGCGCTGGGGTTATTCGGAGGCCTCGATCGATCGCCTGACCGAGGGCACGGGCCTGGGCCGGGGCTCGCTCTACGGCACCTTCGGCGGCAAGAGCGCCCTCTTCCGGAAAAGCCTCGAACGGTACGCGCAGACCTACCACCCGCTGTACGAGCAGGCACTGTCCGGCCCTCACCCGAGCCCGAGCGCCGTTGTGGCCGCCTTCCTGCAGGTCTCCCTGAACCGTATCGCCGACCCGTCGGTCCCGGATGGCTGCCTGCTCACGGTGTCGGCGACACAGTTCCCAGCGCTTGACGCGGAGGGCCGGGCGGTGGTCCGCGCCATGATTGACGGTTTGCGGGCGAGGCTGGAGCAGGCGTTGCTGGCGACGGGGGCCGGTGAGCAGGAGGCGGCCGAGCTGGCGTTGTGCACGCTGGCGACGAACAAATCTCTGGCGGTGCTGAGCCGTGCCGGCTTCTCGGGCGAAGACCTTGCAACTGTCGCCGCGGCCGCCGCCAAGAATGCCGAATCGACCGGCTGAACCGTCGGGGCCGCAAGCGGGAACGACTTCGCAGCGACCTTGGGGCAGCCGGCGGCTCGGCAGGAAGTGCCTCGGCGGGGATCTAGTTGTGGTGCATTGTTGGAACTACACCGGAAAATAACTTGAGCAGGTGTATGCCGGAAGTGGCGGAAAGTACCCGTTCCACCACCATTCGCAGATTTGTATCCATCTGATTTTTGCTCCAGGATCCCCAAATTGGCCCGACTGGGACTCGTTGGCGTCCACCGTTACTGCCCATTGGCCAGTGCTGTTGTCCGGCGGCGGTGCATCGTAGTCGGTCCACACGTACAGCTGCGCTTTGAACACCCTGTTAGCGCCACTGTTGTAGAGCCAGTACCAGCCACCTCTGCCGTTGCCCGCGCAGTTGTCGATCTGCGCCTCGCTGGCATCGACGTTGACCGTAACGGCGCACCCTAGCGCGCCGGCTTGGGCCGGCTGCGCGACCGCGAGCGCTCCCAGGCTCATCGACATGATGGCGACGAGCGACGTGAGCGTCTTCTTGACGACCGACAACGATTCCTCCCTCGTTCTCTTCGGAACAGGCTGTGGAATTGCGGGCGGGCAGCGCGGCTTCCGCCCCGCCAAGGAGATGGCGACCGAGGCGGTCCAGCCGGCCCGGTGGCGGCCGGAGTTCAGGAGCGGCTACCGCAGCGGGCGTGGGCGGAGGCTCCTCGGCCGGTGCCGGTCAGCAGAGCTCGGCGACCATTGATATGAAGACGGGCACCGGGCAGACCAAGGGCCACCCTTACGGAGTCGGCGCCGAGGCCCGTCGGGCACACGTCGATGGAAATCGCGCGTGCTCCAATGAACCCCGGCCCGACGATCAGGCCCGGTCGGCCGATGTCACCAGTCCGGCCCGATGATGATCAGTATGTCGAACATTTTCCCTCCCCACGGATTTCCGCTGGCGTGGTCCTTCGGAATTCTCGGCGGAACGCAGAACGTGGGTTCAGCGGAACGGCCCGAAGATCCGAGATGCTCCGCTTCCCAGGCAACCCATGTTGTGCGTAGCTCGCGCCGAGGTCCACCCCAGTCCATGACGGCCATCGGCGGGTGCGTTCTGCTGGGGTGGGTCCCTGATGCGAACGCTGCTCAGGCGGTGTCGGCCTGAGACGCCGTCCGCGTTCCGAACGTGATCGTTTGGTTCGGGCGGCTGGGTGGGCATGAACTCTGGTGGACGGCGGGAGAGATGGGCGTGGTTCGTCCGTTCGTCTCGCTTGTGGAGGTGGCCGGTGCCGTCGGTGCCCGGTCTGCTGGAGGCCCGGGAGAAGGTCCGGTCCGGAACGCCAGGTACCGTCTGAAAGCTACGTGGCTGTCGGGGGTGAAGCGCCACTCCAGCAGGGCCGACCGCAGCTCCGGCTCCGTCAGCCAGCCGTGCCAGGCGACCTCATCGGCATCGGGGACCACGGCATCCGGCACCACGACTTCGTGCACGCCGAGCCAGTGAGGGCTCAAACCACTGCGGTTGATGAACGTGAACAGCAAGCGGGGCAACACACGAATGCCCAGCTCTTCGGCCAACTCCCGTGCAGCGGCCTGCTCGTAGGACTCACCGACACCCACCGCGCCACCGGCCACGACCTCATGGAGCCCGGGGAAGCGCGACAACTGCTCCGACCGCCGGTGAACGAGGATCCGCCCACGCTCATCACGACACACCGTCACGGCGACACGGTGCAGCCAACCCTCCAGGACGGCCTGCCGACGGCTGACCACCACCCCCAGCACACGATCTTGATCGTCGACACGCTCCACCAGTTCATCCACGACGCACACCCTGGCAGAGCCCACCGACAACGCCACTTCCCGGCGGCCCGTGGAGGGCATCCCGAGAGCACCTGCACGCTGCGCGGTTGGACGTCGTGGGCATCGTCGACGGGCTGCGGCCACCGGATGTGCGGGCGGACCTGACGCACGGACAGGTGATCGAGGTAGTGGTGGCGAACCGGCTGACCGCTCCCGTGCCGCTGTTCCGCGTCGAGGACTGGGCGTACTCGTGTGAGGCAGTCGAGGGTCCTGGCGGAGGCCGATGCGTGTCCCGGCTGGTGCATTGACGGGTCTCATCGGTGTCTTGCCGGGGGCTTCGGCGATCAGCGGCGTTGTCGCGTCCGGCCGGTGGCGGCAAAACACCCTCCGAGGGCCCGTGGGACGACCTTCGTCCACTCCCAGTCGGCAAGAGCACGACGGCACAGACGGCCTGCGCCGGCCTGCGCGTACGAACGGAAACGCCCCGGTGAGCGCCATGCAGGACTCCCTCGACAGCCGCTGCTGGTGCGTCGGTTACCGGCGCTTCGCTGTGCGGTCGCGCAGCAGCAGCCACTGACTCGCGTCGGCGCCGTCTGAGCGCGCAGCCGGTCCGTGCAGCAGCACGGCGTAGGCCGTCCTCTCCACCTTGCTCGGGGCGGCATACTGGCCGGGCGCCTCCGGGGTCGGGAATGACCTCGTCATGCCTTTCCAGGCCTTGTCCGCGTTCGGAGTGCTGAGCATCGGCCCTCCCGGGCTCACTAGGGTCATGCGGTGAAGTACGCGCACGCGTGCGTGCAGCCCCGGTGCGGGTTCGAACTCGGGCGTGTCGATGGTCCGGGTGGTGACGGCGTCCGCGTCGAACAGTGCGGCGTCGGCCCGGCCGTGTTCGGTCTCCTCGGTGAGGTTCTCCCAGCGCATGACGCCTCCTCGGTGGCACTCACCACAGAATAGAACATCTGTTCCCATGATCGTGCGAGGGAGTGCGACCGATCCGTGGAGACCGTGCGGACGCTCTTTCCGACCGCTTCCGGCACCCCGATTTGGGGCGCCGGGCGCCGGGGTGGTTGGCTTGGCACCACCCGGAGAACCCAGCTGCTGGAGGAACGCAATGGCGCAGGTCGAGGCCACCACGGAGCGGATCGTCGCCGCGGACCCGGAGACGGTGTTCGACACCCTCGCCGATTACAGCGGCACGCGCGCGAACCTGCTGACCGAGCACTACAGCGAGTACGAGGTGCGCGAGGGCGGCGACGGCGAGGGCACCCTCGTCCACTGGAAGCTCCAGGCCACCAACAAGCGCGTCCGCGACTGCCTTCTTGAGGTCACCGAGCCCACCGATGGCGAGCTGGTCGAGAAGGACCGAAACTCCTCCATGGTCACCACCTGGCGCGTCACCCCCGCCGGGGAGGGGAGGTCCAGGGTCGTCGTCACCACCATCTGGCAGGGCGCCGGCGGCATCGGCGGCTTCTTCGAGAAGACCTTCGCCCCCAAGGGCCTCGGCCGGATCCAGGCCGCGGTGCTCGACAAGCTCGCCGCCCAGGTCGAGAAGTAACCTCCGGCCGGAAAGGGGGCGTTGGCTGCCCTCACCGGTTCGAGTGGATCTCCGTTCCGGAGGGTCCTGTGCCGTAACTCGTCGCGCCTGCCCGTAGTTGTCGCCATCACGGCGGCAATGGTGCGCAGGCGCGACGAGGGGAGCGGTACGTGGGCGGAACGACGCTGGTGGAGTACGAGGAACCGGCTGCGGCGCCTTCGGCCGCCGCCGTGGCCGAACCGGCCCCGGCGCCCGGACTCGGGCCGCGCCGCACCTGGCTGGTGTTCTGCGGGCTGATGCTCGCCCTGCTCCTCGCCGCGCTGGACCAGATGATCGTCGCCACCGCGCTGCCGAAGATCGTCGGTGAACTGCACGGCCTCGACAGGATGTCCTGGGCGATCACCGCCTACCTGCTCACCGCCACCGTCGGCCTGCCCGTCTACGGCAAACTCGGCGACCTGATCGGTCGCAAGGGCGTCTTCCAGTTCGCGATCCTCGTCTTCGCCGTCGGCTCCGCGCTGGCCGGGCGGGCGCAGAGCATGGACCAGATGATCGCCTTCCGCGCCGTACAGGGCGTCGGCGCGGGCGGGTTGATGATCGGTGTGCAGGCGATCATCGCCGACATCGTGCCGCCCCGGCGGCGCGGCCGGTTCATGGGACTGATCGGCGCCGCCTTCGGCCTGGCCTCGGTCGCCGGGCCGCTGCTCGGCGGCTACTTCACCGACCACCTCTCCTGGCGCTGGTGCTTCTACGTCAACGTCCCCTTCGGGCTGGTCACGCTGGCCGTCATCACCCTCGTACTGAAGCTGCCGAAACCCCGGACCCGCGCCCGTTTCGACGTGCTGGGCGCGCTGTTGCTCACCGCCGCCTCCACCTGCCTCGTCCTGCTGACCAGTTGGGGCGGGACCGAGTACGCGTGGGGCTCGGGCGTCATCCTCGGGCTGGGGGCCGGCGCGGTGGTCGCCGCCGGGCTGTTCCTCGTCGTCGAGCACCACGCGGTCGAACCCCTCATCCCCCTCAGGCTGTTCCGGGACCCCGTCTTCACCGTGACCGGCCTGGTGGGACTGGTCATCGGCGTCGCCCTGTTCGGCGCTGCCAGCTACCTGCCGACGTTCCTGCAGATGGTCGACGGGGCCTCGGCGACCGGGTCCGGGCTGCTGATGCTGCCCATGATGGGCGGGATCGTCGGGGCCTCGGTCGTCGCCGGACAGCTCATCAGCCACACCGGGCGCTACCGGATCTACCCCGTGCTCGGCGGCGGTCTCTCGGTCGTCGGCATGTGGCTGCTGTCCCGGCTCGAGGTCGGCACCCCGCGCTGGCAGTACAGCATCTGGATGGCCGTTCTCGGCGCCGGGATCGGCATGGTGATGCCGGTGCTGGTCCTCGCCGTGCAGAACTCCGTGCGCCCCACCGACCTCGGCACCGCCACCAGCGCCAACAACTACTTCCGGCAGATCGGCGGGAGCGTCGGCGCCGCCGTCTTCGGCACCCTCTTCACCGACCGGCTCACCGACGCCCTGCACCGCCGCCTCCCCGTCCACGCCGGCGCCCGGCTGCCCGACCCGGAGGCCCTCACCCCGCAACTCGTCCACGCGCTGCCCCCGGCACTGCGCGACGCCTACATCCGCGCCTACGCCGACGCGATGCCCCGGATCTTCCTCTACCTGGTCCCGGTGCTCGTCCTCGGCCTGATCGTCGCCTGCTTCCTCAAGGAGAAACCGCTGGTGTCGCACCACACCGCCGAAACGGAGTCCGCTCCCGTGACCGCCCCGATCCCGCAGGCCCGCATCCAGTCTCCGGCCGCGGGGACCCACACCCCGCCCCGCCCGCCGCACACCGGCGCGGGGATCCCCGTCTGCGGCACCGTCCAGCACCCCGACGGGACCGTGGTGCCCCGCGCGGCCCTCACCCTCATCGACGCCGTCGGCCGGCAGATCGGCCGCGGCGCCAGCGGCGAGGACGGCCGGTACGCACTGGCCACGCCCGGCTCCGGGGCCTACGTCCTGATCGCCGCCGCCGGCGGACACCAGCCGCAGGCCGTCACCGTGACCGTCGGCGAGCGGCCCGTCGAACTCGACGTGGTCCTCGGCGGCGCCGGACGCCTCGCGGGCAGCGTGCTCACCGCCGACGGCACACCGGTACGGGACGCCACCGTCACCCTCACCAACGTGCACGGCGAGGTCGTCGCCAGCGTCCGCAGCGGGCGCGAGGGCGGGTATGTCATCACCGAGCTGGTGGCCGGCGAGTACACCCTCGCAGGCAGCGCGCCCGCCTTCCGCCCGGCCGCCCTCCCGGTCACCGTGCAGGCCTCCCGGGAGACCAGGCAGGACGTCGAACTCGCCGGCGGCGCCGTGCTGAAGGGCACCGTCCGCGCCGGGGGAGGGCGGCCGGTGGAGGACGCGCGGGTGACACTGCTCGACGCCGCGGGCAACGTCGTCGACACCCTCACCACCGGCGCCGACGGGACCTTCCGGTTCGTCGACCTCTCGTCCGGCGAGTACACCGTCATCGCGGCCGGCTACCCGCCGGTCGCCACGGTCCTCCAGGTCGCGGGCGGCGGCCGCACCGAGCGCGACCTGCAACTGGGCCACGAGGACTGACCGCCGCCCCGGGCGCGCAGTCCCGGCTCCGGCGCGGTGGAAGCGGTTCGCGCGGTGGGCGGGGGCGCGGACCTGCGCGCGCCGGTGTGATCCGGTGAAACCAATTCCAGGAATGCCACACATCGCAACCTGCGGCCACCGTACGGTAGTGGCGGGCGGCACAGATCTTTTGCGGAGCCGTGGGGAGAGAGGGCCTGGGCCATGGACCGTGGCAGCGAGCGGGACGCACCTGCCGGCCTCGGTGCCGGAGACGGCGCGGTGGGCCGCATCCCGCTGGCCGTGGTCGTCGTCGACCGCGCCGGCCGGGTCTCCCACTGGAGCACCGGGGCCCGACGGCTCTTCGGGGCCGCCAGGGAGGAGGCGATCGGCCGCGCCGTCCTCGACCTGCTGCCCGTCTCCGGCGCCCTCCCCGAAGAAGACGACGAGATCACCCCGTACGGGGCCTACGCGGCCTACGACGGACTCGGTCCCGACCTGGAGTCCTCCCTCGACGGACGGCTCAACTTCCCGGCGGCGGGCCGCGCCCGCCTCACCGTGCCCGGGCGGAGCGAGAGCCTCTCCGTGCCCGCGCTAAGCGAGCCGGGGGCACCCCCGCCCGAAGGGCAGGGCAGGGACCGCACCGATGTGCTCTGGTGGGCGTACCCGCTGGTCGGCCCCGGGGACGAGCGGCTCCTGGTGCTGGCCGCCGACGCCGAACGGCTGCACGGGGCCGAGCAGGACGAGGGTGTCGCCTTCGAGCGGATCGCGCCCGGCTTCGCCCTGCACACCGACTTCCCCGGCGCCGAGGAACTGGCCCGCAGGCTGCCCGAGATCCTGCCCAGCATGAGCGTGGACGAGAGCGCCCGGATAGTCGCCCAGGTCCTGGAACTCGGCTACCCCATCCTGGAGTTCAGCCAGAACGACCGGGTGCCGGTCACCCCCGACTGGGGCGTCGCCCGGCGCACCGAGCGCAAGGCCCGCCGGGCGCGCGCCGCGCACGCGGCCGCCCAGGGGCTGCCCGTCCCCGCCGAACTCACCGACGAGGGCGAGGACCTGGAGTACGCGGCCGTCCGCGAACGCCTGGAGTTCCTCAACGAGGTCAGCGGGAAGATCGGCACCTCGCTCGACCTGTCCCGCACCATCGTCGAGGTCAGCAGAGCCGTCGTACCCCGCTTCACCGACGTCGCGGGCACCTACCTGCGGGAACAGGTCGTCGCCGGCGAGGGGTTCCCGGACGGTGTGCCCGACACCACCACCATGTGGCACCGGGTCGCCCTGGAGCACACCGACGAGCCCGGCCGCTGGGACGACGTCGTACCGGTCGGCGAGGCCATGCCCTTCCCGGCGCACACCCCGTTCTTCCAGTGCATGACCAGCGGCGAACCGGTCCTCGTCCCGCGCATCAGCGAGGAGATGGGCCATGCCATCGCCGCCCAGTTCGAGAAGCGCGACATCCGGCCGCTGATCACCGGCCGTTCGATGCTGGTGGTGCCGCTGAAGGCCCGCAACGTCGTGCTCGGCTTCATGATCCTGCTGCGCCACCCCGAGCGCGAGCTGTTCAACGACATGGACCGGGTCACCGGCGCCGAACTCGCCGCCCGCGCGGGCCTCGTACTCGACAACGCCCGCATGTACACCTTCCAGGAGAGCGTCGCCGAGACCCTCCAGGACAGCATGCTGCCGCACATCCCGCCCCGGATGGCGGGCTGTGACATCGCCACCCGCTACCTGCCCGGCACCCTGCTCGGACGGGTCGGCGGCGACTGGTTCGACTCCGTGAAACTCCCCGGCGCACGCACCGCCCTCGTCGTCGGCGACGTCATGGGCCACGGCCTCAACTCGGCCGCGATGATGGGCCAGTTGCGCACCGCCGTCCAGACGATGGCGGCGATGGACCTGCCGCCCGCCCAACTCCTGCGCAACCTGGACGACCTGGCGCAGCGCCTGGGCGACACCTACCTGGCCACCTGCCTCTACGCCGTCTACGACCCGATCGAGGGCGAACTGCACCTCGCCAACGCGGGCCACATCCCGCCGGTCCTGGTGCGGGCCGTCGACGGCCGCAGCGAACTCCTCGACCTGCCCACCGGCGCGCCCATAGGTGTCGGCGGGGTCGCCTTCGAGTCGCTGCGGGTGCGCGTCGAACCCGGCGACCGGCTGGTGATGTGCACCGACGGACTGGTCGAGATGCGCGGCGAGGACATCGGGGTCGGCCTCGCCACCCTCTGCGAGTCCGCCGCCCACCCGGCCGCCTCCATGGACCACGCCTGCGACACCATCATCCGCGCGCTCAACACCCGAGGCGGCCGCAAGGACGACGTCGCCCTGCTGATGGCCCGGCTCAACGGCATCGAGCCCGACGACGTCGCCGAATGGCGGCTCGCCCTCGACCCGGCCGAGGTCGGGCGGGCCCGCGCCGCCGTCCGCGAGCAGCTGCACGACTGGGGTCTCGGGCGCCTCGCCGACCCGGCCGAACTCATGGTCAGCGAACTCGTCACCAACGCCGTACGGCACTCCCACAGCCGTCCGGTGCAGCTCCGGCTGATCTGCGGCGAGACCCTGCTGTGCGAGGTGGACGACGACGACCACACCCTGCCGACCCTGCTCAACGCGCGCCCCGACGCCGACGCCGGACGGGGGCTGCGGGTGGTCAGCACCCTGGCCCGGGAGTGGGGGACCAGCCGTACGGCCGCCGGGAAGACCGTCTGGTTCGAACTCACCTCGCGGCGCCGCTGACCCAGGGGGCGCACGTTCGCCGAACGGGTGGTGAAGGAACGCGCCGGGTGCTTGTGGCCGAAACCCGCGCAGGGTAGACCGTACTGGCCCGTCAGTGACGACGGTCATCTGCGGTTTGACCCTGGGGAGTTGGCCATGAGCGTGACTAGTCGGAACCGGCATGCGTGGGAGGGCTTCTGGCGAGAGGCGCCCGACGAACCGGGGGCGGTGTTCTGGGACGCCGAGCCGGACGTGACCGCCGCGGTCCACGTCGCCCTCTTCGAACCCCACCTCATCGACCCGGGTCTGCCCCTGGTCGACCTGGGCTGCGGCAACGGCACCCAGACCCGGTTCCTCGCCCAGCACTTCCCGCGCGTCCTGGGCGCCGACATGTCCGAGGCCGCCCTGGAGCACGCCCGGCAGGCCGATCCCGCGGGACAGGCCCGCTACCGGCTCCTCGACGCGGCCGAGAAGACCGAGGCCCAGGCCCTGCACCTGGAGCTGGGCGACGCCAACGTCTACATGCGGGGTGTCCTGCACCAGTGCGAACCGGACGACCGGCAGCCACTCGTCGACTCCGTCGCCACCCTCGTCGGCAACCGCGGCCGGGCCTTCCTCGTGGAACTCGCCGAGGCCGCGAGGCCCGTCCTCGGCGGCCTCGCCCAGAGCCCGTCGGGGCCGCCGCCCAAGCTCGCCCCGGTTTTCCGGCACGGCATAGCCCCCGGCGAGGTCGCCGACGACGCGGTCCCCGGCTATCTGCGCAGCGCCGGCCTCACCGTGCTGGCGAGCGGGGAACTGCCCCTGACCACCACCGAGTTCACCCCGGACGGCGAGCTGATCGTGCTGCCGTCGAAGTGGCTGCTCGCGGGCCGGGAGGGCTGAGGGGTCACGCGGAGGCCGGGCGGGAGCCGGGCGGGCGCGCTGCCGCCCGCCTGCTGGCCCGGCCCTCCCGCGACGCGTAACGTGACGGACCATGAAGATCCTCATCAGCGCCGACATGGAGGGCGCCACCGGGGTGACCTGGCCCGGCGACGTGCTGCCGGGGACACCGCAGTGGGAGCGGTGCCGGTCGCTGTTCACCTCGGACGTGAACGCCGCCGTCCTCGGCTTCTACGACGGCGGCGCCGACGAGGTCCTGATCAACGAGGCCCACTGGAGCATGCGCAACCTGCTCCTCGAGCAGCTCGACGAACGCGCCGAGATGATCACCGGCCGCCACAAGGCCCTCTCCATGGTCGAGGGCGTCCAGTACGGCGACGTCGACGGGGTCGCCTTCGTCGGCTACCACACCGGCGCCGGCATGGCGGGCGTCCTCGCCCACACCTACCTCGCCAACTCCATCACCGGGGTCTGGCTCAACGACGTCCGCGCCGGCGAGGGCCTGCTCAACGCCCACGTGGTCGCCGAGTACGGCGTCCCCGTCGTCCTCTTCACCGGCGACGACCTGGCCTGCGAGGACGCCCTCGGCTACGCGCCCGAGGCGCTCAAGGTCGCCGTCAAGGACCACGTGTCCCGGTACGCGGCGGTGTGCCGGACCCCGGCCAGGACGGCCGGGGACATCCGGGCCGCCGCCAAGGAAGCCGCCCGCCTCGCGGTGCGGCACGAGCCCGTGACCGGCGGTCCTTTCACGATCGCCCTGGAGTTCGACGCCGAGCACCTCGCCCTCTCCGCCACCGTCGTCCCCGGCGTCGAGCGGATCGGCGAGCGCAAGGTGGCGTACACCGAAGGAACCATGTACGACGGCATCCGCACCTTCAAGGCGGTCACCACGATCGTCTCGGCCGCGGTGGAGGAGCAGTATGGCTGACCAGCAGGCACTGGACGAGGTCGTCCGGTTCACCTCCGAACTGATCCGGATCGACACCAGCAACCGCGGCGGCGGCGACTGCCGGGAGCGCCCGGCCGCCGAGTACGCGGCCGGGCAGCTCGCCGGAGCGGGCCTGGAACCGATCCTCCTGGAGCGCACCGAGGGCCGTACCAACGTCGTCGCCCGTATCGAGGGCACCGACCCGGCCGCCGACGCGCTCCTGGTCCACGGGCACCTCGACGTGGTGCCCGCGCAGGCCGCGGACTGGAGCGTCGACCCCTTCTCCGGGGAGATCCGCGACGGGGTGGTCTGGGGGCGGGGCGCCGTCGACATGAAGAACATGGACGCGATGATCCTCGCGGTGGTGCGCGCCTGGGCCCGGGAGGGGGTACGGCCGCGCCGGGACATCGTCCTCGCCTTCACCGCCGACGAGGAGGACAGCGCGGTCGACGGCTCCGGCTTCCTCGCCGACCACCACCCCGAACTGTTCGAGGGCTGCACCGAGGGCGTCGGCGAGTCGGGCGCCTTCACCTTCCACGACGGCACCGGGCGGCAGATCTACCCCGTCGCCGCCGGGGAGCGCGGTACCGGCTGGCTCAAGCTCACCGCGCGCGGCCGGGCCGGACACGGCTCCAAGGTGAACAAGGAGAACGCGGTCACCCGCCTCGCCGCCGCCGTCACCCGCATCGGTGAGCACACCTGGCCGCTCCGGCTCACCCCGACGGTCTCCGCGGCCCTCACCGAACTCGCCGCGCTCTACGGCATCGACAGCGACCTCCGCGACGTCGACCTGCTCCTCGACAAGCTCGGCCCGGCCGCCAGACTGGTCGAGGCCACCGTCCGCAACAGCACCAACCCGACGATGCTGGACGCCGGTTACAAGCTCAACGTCATCCCCGGCGAGGCCGTCGCCTTCGTCGACGGGCGCTATCTGTACGGCACCGAGGACGAGTTCCGCGCCACCCTCGACGAGCTCACCGGACCCGACGTCGACTGGGAGTTCCAGCACCGCGAGGTCGCCCTGCAGGCACCGCTGGACGCACCGACGTACGCCAGGATGCGCGCCGCCGTCGAGGAGTTCGCCCCCGAGGGGCACGTGGTGCCGTACTGCATGTCCGGCGGTACCGACGCCAAGCAGTTCTCCCGGCTCGGCATCGCCGGCTACGGCTTCGCCCCGCTCAGGCTGCCCGAGGGCCTCGACTACCAGGCCCTCTTCCACGGGGTCGACGAACGCGTGCCCGTCGAGGCCCTGCACTTCGGCGTCCAGGTCCTGGACCGCTTCCTGCGCACGGCGTGACCGCGAAGGAGACAGCGTGCAGACGAAGCCGTACGGCTCGTGGATCTCGCCCGTCGACGCGGCCCTGGCCGCGGCGCACGACGGCGCCCCGGAATGGGTGGGGTACGTCGGCGGCGAACCCTGGTGGACCGAACCCCGGCCCGGGGAGGGCGGCCGCCGCACCCTGGTACGGGGCAGCACCCGGGAGTCCGTGCTGCCCGCGCCGTGGAACGTCCGCAGCCGGGTCGTCGAGTACGGCGGACACCCCTGGGCGGGCGCCGTGGCCGCCGACGGCGGTGCGCCCCTGCTGGTTTTCACGCACTTCGACGACCAGCGGCTGTACCGGTTCGAGCCCGGCGCCGAACCCCGCCCGCTGACCCCGCCCGGACCCCGCTGGGCCGAACCGCGCCTGCTGCCGGACCGGGGTGAGGTGTGGTGCGTACTGGAGGAGGCCACCGGGGACGGCCCCGGCGACGTACGGCGCGTGCTCGCCGCCGTACCGCTGGACGGCTCGGCCGCCGAGGACCGGGCCGCGGTACGCGAACTCACCGGCGAGCGGCACCGGTTCCTGACCGGGCCGCGGCTCTCGCACGACGGGCGGCGGGCCGCCTGGCTGGCCTGGGACCATCCGCGGATGCCCTGGGACGGCACCGAGCTGCTGGTCGGCGAGGTCGGCGACGACGGTCTGCTGCACTCGGTCCGCACCGTCGCTGGCGGACCGGCGGAGGCCGTCGCCCAGGTGGAGTGGTCGGCGGACGACCGGCTGCTGTACGCGAGCGACCGCAGCGGCTGGTGGAACCTCTACCGGGACGGCGTCCCCCTCTGCCCGCGCGAGGAGGAGTTCGCCGGGCCGCTCTGGCGGCTCGGCTCCCGCTGGTTCGCGCCACTGGACGACGGGCTGATCGCCGTCGTCCACGGCCGCGGACCGGCCGTGCTCGGGGTGCTCGACCCGGAAACCGGCGAAGTGGCCGACGCCGCCGGGCCCTGGGCCGAGTTCGCCTCCACCCTCGCCGTGCACGGCACCCGGGTCGTCGCGGTCGGGGCCGGCCCGCGCACCGCGCCCGAGGTCGTCGAACTCGACACCGCCTCCGGCCGCGCCCGGGTCGTCGGCACCCCGCACCACGACCCGGTCGACCCGGCCTACTACTCCGAGCCCGAGGTGCGCGCCTTCACCGGGCCGGGCGGCCGGGAGGTGCACGCCCACGTCCACCCGCCCCGCCACCCCGGCCACACCGCCCCCGCGGGCGAGCTGCCGCCGTACGTCATCTGGGCGCACGGCGGCCCCACCAGCAGGGTGCCGCTCGTCCTGGACCTCGCGATCGCCTACTTCACCTCCCGCGGCATCGGGGTCGCCGAGGTGAACTACGGCGGCTCCACCGGATACGGACGGGAGTACCGGGAACGGCTGCGCGAGCAGTGGGGAGTGGTCGACGTCGAGGACTGCGCGGCCGTCGCGCTGGCCCTCGCCGAGGAGGGCAGCGCGGACCGCACCCGGCTCGCGATCCGCGGCGGCAGCGCGGGCGGCTGGACCGCCGCCGCCTCCCTGACCGGCACCGACGTCTACGCCTGCGGCACCATCGCCTACCCCGTCCTCGACCTCGTCGGCTGGGGTGCCGGGGAGACCCACGACTTCGAGTCCCACTACCTGGAATCCCTGATCGGACCGCGGGCCGAGGTGCCCGAGCGCTATGCCGAGCGGTCTCCCACCGAGCATGTCGACCGGCTCACCGCGCCCTTCCTGCTGCTCCAGGGCCTCGACGACGTGATCTGCCCGCCCGCGCAGTGCGAGCGTCTCCTCGCCCGACTGGACGGGCGGCCGGTGCCGCACGCCTACCTCACCTTCGCGGGGGAGGGCCACGGCTTCCGGCGCGCCGAGACCCTGGTCCGCGCCCTGGAAGCCGAACTCGCCCTCTACGCACAGGTGTTCGGCCTCGACGTGGCCGGGATCCCCGCACTGGAGCTGGTGAAGTGAGTGGAGTGAGTGACGTGACGTCAGCGGCCGGAGCGGCCCCGGTGGGCGAACTGACCAGGCCGCCGCGGCTGACCGCCGGAGCGCGGGTCGCCGTCGTGGCGCCCAGCGGGCCGGTCGTGGAGGAGCGGCTCCAGGCGGGGCTCGACATCCTGCGCGGCTGGGACCTCGACCCGGTGGTGGCACCCCATGTGGCGGCACGGGACGGCGAGCTGGGCTACCTGGCCGGGGCGGACGCCGACCGTGCGGCCGACCTCCAGCGGGCCTGGTGCGACCCGTCCGTCTCCGCCGTGCTCTCGGCACGCGGCGGCTACGGCGCCCAGCGCGTCGTGGACCTGCTCGACTGGGAGGCGATGCGGGCGGCCGGGCCCAAGGCGTTCGTCGGGTTCAGCGACGGGACCGTCCTGCACGAGGCGTTCGCCACCCGGCTGGGACTCGCCACCCTGTACGGGCCGGTGGCAGCGGGCGCGGACTTCGTCAAGAGCACCGAGGCCCAGGAACACCTGCGGGCCACCCTGTTCGCCCCGGAGAAGGTCCGCACGATCCCCTCCCGGGGCACCGCGCTGGTCCCCGGCCGGGCCCGGGGCGTCACGGTCGGCGGCTGTCTGCGCCTGCTCGCCACCGGCCTCCGCACCCCGGGCACCCACCCCGGCGCGCGCGGCGGCCTGCTCCTCCTGGAGGACGTGGGC
Organism: Streptomyces sp. NPDC007162; assembly: GCF_040634175.1. Lineage (NCBI taxonomy): Bacteria > Bacillati > Actinomycetota > Actinomycetes > Kitasatosporales > Streptomycetaceae > Streptomyces > Streptomyces sp. NPDC007162. The sequence continues at coordinate 1,512 of NZ_JBEYFC010000166.1, read as the reverse complement.
GAGCAGCCGTACAGCCTCGACCGGAGCCTCACCCAACTCCTTCGGTCCGGCTGGCTCGACGGCGTCGCCGGGATCCTGCTCGGGTCCTGGGACCGCTGCGGACCGTACGAGAGGGTGCGGGCGATGCTCGCCGACCGGCTCGGCGGCCTGGGGGTGCCGGTGGCCGAGGAGTTCGGGTTCGGGCACTGCGCGGGCGCCCTGACGATCCCGCTGGGAGTGACCGCGGAACTGGACGCCGACGCGGGCACGCTCACCCTCGCGGAGCCGGCACTGCGCTGACGGCCCACCCGGGGGCCGTCGCTGCGCGTAGGGTGACGGGATGCCGCACACCGCTTCCCGCTACCTCGCCGAGGGCCCCAGCGTGGGCATCCGCCACTTCACCTACGAGGACGGCGCCGAGTTCATCGCCCGGGCCCGGGAGAGCAAGGACCTCCACCAGCCGTGGTTGTTCCCGCCCACCACCGACGCCGCCTACGCCGGTTACGCGGGGCGGCTGATCGAGGACCGCAGCAAGGCCGGGTTCCTGGTGTGCGAGAAGGACGCCGATGGCGCGATCGCCGGGTTCGTCAACATCAACAACATCGTCGAGGGCGGCTTCCAGTGCGGTGCGCTCGGCTACGGCGTGTTCGCGCACGCCGCCGGGCGCGGCCTGATGCGGGAGGCCATGGGGCTGGTCGTCGACCACGCCTTCGGGCCGATGCGGCTGCACCGCCTCGAGATCAACGCCCAGCCCGGCAACGCCGCGTCCATCGCGCTCGCACGCGGTGCCGGCTTCCGCCTGGAGGGCTTCTCCCCGAACATGATCTACATCGACGGCGCCTGGCGGGACCACGAGCGGTGGGCGATCACGGCGGAGATGCGCGCGGACGGCTGACGGCCGTTGCGCGATCCTGACCAGGATCCGACGCGAGGTACTGACCCTGCCCGCGGCGGAGTGGGGCCCGGACAACCCGCTGCCCCCGCTCCGCCTCCGGAGCTGCTGCTCGCGGAGGGGCGGCCGACGGCCGGCTGTGGGCGCGGCTCACCGAGGAGCCGCTGCCCGGCCGGTACGACGTGCGGATGCGGCCGCCCGGGCCCTGATCAGGTCTGGTGCTGGTCGACGTACTCGAAGATCGAGCCGTCCGGGTGCATCGCCAGCAGGTTGCGGCCGACCGGCGTCGGCACCGGCCCCGCGATGATCTGCGCGCCGAGGCCGCTGAGCAGCCGGTGCGCCTCCTCCACGTCCTTCACCGCGATGGTCGCGGCCACCTTGCGCAGCACCTCCAGCTCCGCCTCCGGGCCGCTCATCAGAAGGAACGAGCCGACCGCGGCGACCTGGACGCCGCCGCGCTCGAACCGGCTGGCTCTGCCGCCGGAGAGGCGTTCGTAGAAGGGGATCGCGGTATCGAGGTCGTCGACGCAGATGCGCAGGGAGGCGCCCAGAATCTCCATGCCCCGAGCCTAGTTGGCCGCCGGCACCGTCCCCGACATGATCAGCAACCACAACGAGGGTGACGTCGACGACCCCGTCAC
>NZ_JBEYFC010000165.1:0-16844 GCF_040634175.1 Streptomyces sp. NPDC007162 | reverse complement strand
GCGAGGTGGCCGTGAGCCTCGGCTGGCTGGGCCGCTGGACGGACGCGCTGACCGAGTACCGCCGGGTGGCGGTGGCCCGCGAACGCGTGCTGGGCTCCGACCACCCCGACACCCTGGCCAGCCGCAACGACGAGGCACACTGCCTGGAGCAACTGGGCAGGGGGGCCGAGGCGGTCGAACTGTACCGGAGGGTGGCGGTACTGCGTCAGCAGCGGGCCTCCGCCCGGGATCGGTGAAGCGCCCCGCCCGCACAGGCAAACCGGCCCTCCCCGCGGAGCGGACCGGCACGCCTCTTACCCGCCTAGATCATCACGTGTTACGAAGAACCATGCCCCCTGCCACCGAAGCGTCCCGGACCTACGACACAGTCATCGTCGGCGGCGGCCACAACGGCCTGGTCGCAGCGGCCTACCTGGCCAAGGCCGGCCGCTCCGTACTCGTACTGGAGCGACTCGGCCACACCGGCGGCGCAGCCGTCTCCACCCGCCCCTTCGCGGGGGTCGACGCGAAGCTCTCGCGCTACTCCTACCTGGTCAGCCTGCTGCCCAGGAAGATCGTCCGCGATCTCGGCCTGGACTTCCGGGTCCGCGGCCGCACCGTCTCGTCGTACACCCCCGTGGAGCGGGCCGGCCGGCCGACCGGACTGCTGGTCGGCGGCGGTGAGCGGCGGATCCGCGAGGCCTTCGAACGGCTGACCGGCGGCAAGGAGGAGTACCGGGCCTGGCGGCGGTTCTACGGCATGACGGGCCAGGTCGCCGAGCGGGTCTTCCCCACCCTCACCGAACCGCTGCCCACACGTGACGAGCTGCGTCGCCGGATCGACGACGAGACGGCCTGGCGGACAATGTTCGAGGAGCCCATCGGGGTCGCGATCGAGGAGAACTTCACCGACGACCTGGTGCGCGGCGTCGTCCTCACCGACGCGCTGATCGGTACCTTCGCCGACGCCCACGACACCTCGCTGCGGCAGAACCGCTGTTTCCTGTACCACGTCATCGGCGGCGGCACGGGAGCCTGGGACGTACCGGTCGGGGGCATGGGCGCCCTCACCGACGCGCTGGCCGCCGCCGCGCGCTCGGCGGGCGCCGTGCTCGCCACCGGGCACGAGGCGGTACGGATCGAGACCGACGGCCGGACCGCCGAGGTCGCCTACCGCACCACCGACGGCGAGGGAGTCGTCGGCGCCCGCGACGTGCTGGTCAACGCGTCCCCGCAGGAGCTCGCCGCACTCACCGGCGACCCGGTGCCGGAGCCCGCCGAGGGCGCCCAGCTCAAGGTCAACATGCTGCTCAAGCGGCTGCCCAGGCTGCGCGACACCGCCGTCGACCCGCGCGAGGCGTTCGCCGGCACCTTCCACATCGCCGAGGGCTACGAGCAACTGGCCGCCGCCCATGCCGAGGCGGCGGCCGGCCGGCTCCCCACCGCCCCGCCCTCGGAGATCTACTGCCACTCCCTGACCGACCCCACGATCCTCGGCCGCGACCTCGTCCAGCGCGGCTACCAGACGCTCACCCTCTTCGGCCTGCACACCCCCGCCCGGCTCTTCGCCGACGACCACGACGCCGTACGCGCCGAACTCCTCAGATCCACCCTCGCGCAGCTCGACGCCCATCTCGCCGAACCGCTCGCCGACTGCCTCGCCCTCGACGCGGACGGCCGTCCCTGCATCGAGGCGAAGACCCCCCTCGACCTGGAACGCGACCTCCGCCTGCCCGGCGGGAACATCTTCCACCGTGACCTCTCCTGGCCCTACGCCCAGGACGACACCGGCCGTTGGGGCGTCGAGACGCGTCATCCCAACGTCCTGCTGTGCGGGGCGGGGGCGGTCCGCGGGGGAGGGGTCAGCGGGGTGCCGGGCCACAACGCGGCGATGGCGGTGCTGGAACGCGGCCGGGACTGAACCGGCACCGGACGCCGGCGGGCGCGCCCGAGGAAATCTGACGGAGCATCAGAAAACCTCTTCCGTCGGCCGCCCGGCTGCGGCATCCTGCGCCCATGCAGACGGAGCTGAGCAAGACCCTGGGAGTCGAGCACGCCGTCTTCGGCTTCACGCCGTTTCCCGCCGTGGCCGCGGCCATCAGCCGGGCCGGCGGTTTCGGAGTGCTCGGCGCGGTCCGCTACACCGCCCCCGACGACCTCAAACGCGACCTCGACTGGATCGAGGCGCACGTCGACGGGAAACCGTACGGGCTCGACGTCGTCATGCCCGCCAAGAAGGTCGAGGGCGTGAGCGAGGCCGACGTCGAGGCGATGATCCCCGAAGGGCACCGGCAGTTCGTCAGGGACACCCTCGCCAAGTACGGGGTGCCCGAACTCGCCGAGGGGGAGGCGTCCGGGTGGCGTATCACCGGATGGATGGAGCAGGTGGCCCGCACCCAGCTCGACGTCGCCTTCGACTACCCGATCCGGCTGCTCGCCAACGCCCTCGGCTCGCCGCCCGCCGACGTCATCGCACGCGCCCACGGCCAGGACGTGCTGGTCGCCGCGCTCGCGGGCAGCGCACGGCACGCCGTGAAACACAAGGACGCCGGCATCGACGTCGTGGTGGCCCAGGGGTACGAGGCGGGCGGCCACACCGGCGAGATCGCCACCATGGTCCTCACCCCGGAGGTCGTCGAAGCCGTCGCCCCGCTGCCCGTACTCGCGGCCGGCGGCATCGGCAGCGGGCAGCAGGCGGCGGCCGCGCTCGCCCTCGGGGCCCAGGGGGTGTGGCTGGGCTCCCTGTGGCTCACCGCCACCGAGGCCGACCTCTCCTCACCCGCCGTGACCCGCAAACTGCTCGCCGCCGGCTCCGGCGACACCGTGCGCTCCCGCGCCCTCACCGGGAAACCCGCCCGTCAGCTGCGGACCGAGTGGACCGACGCCTGGGACGACCCGGCCGGTCCCGGCACCCTCCCCATGCCCCTGCAGGGCCTGCTCGTCGCCGAGGCCCTCACCCGTATCCAGAAGCACGAGGTCGAGCCCCTGCTCGGCACCCCCGTCGGTCAGATCGTCGGCCGGATGACCGGCGAACGCAGCGTCCAGGCCGTCTTCGACGACCTCACCCGGGGCTTCGAGCAGGCCGTCGACCGCATCAACCGCATCGCCGGAAGGAGCGGCAAGTGACCAGCACGCCCCCCGCCGGATTCTGGGCCCAGGCCGCCCACGACCCCGACCGCACGGTGCTCGTCGCACCCGACGGCGAGGAGTGGACCGCCGGCCGCCTGCACGCGGCCACCAACCGCCTCGTCCACGGACTGCGCGCCGCGGGCCTGCACCGCGGCGACGCCTTCGCCGTGGTCCTGCCCAACGGGCCCGAGTTCCTCACCGCGTACCTGGCCGCCACCCAGGCGGGCCTCTACCTCGTCCCCGTCAACCACCACTTCGTCGGCCCGGAGATCTCCTGGATCGTCGCCGACTCCGGCGCCAAGGTCCTGCTCGCCCACGAACGCTTCGCCGGCCCCGCCCGGCAGGCCGCCGACGAGGCCGGCCTCCCCGCCACCCACCGGTACGCCGTCGGCGAGGTCGAGGGCTTCCGCCCCTACGCCGAACTCCTCGACGGACAGCCCCCGTCGGCGCCCGCCGACCGTGAACTCGGCTGGGTCATGAACTACACCTCGGGTACGACGGGACGCCCCCGCGGCATCCGCCGTCCGCTGCCCGGCAAGCTCCCCGAGGAGGCCTACCTCGGCGGCTTCCTCGGCATCTTCGGCATCCGGCCCTTCGACGACAACGTCCACCTGGTCTGCTCGCCGCTCTACCACACGGCCGTGCTGCAGTTCGCCGGCGCCTCGCTCCACATCGGGCACCGCCTGGTCATGATGGACAAGTGGACGCCCGAGGAGATGCTCCGCCTGATGGACGCCCACAGGTGCACGCACACCCACATGGTCCCGACCCAGTTCCACCGTCTGCTCGCCCTCCCCGAGGACGTGCGCGCACGCTACGACGTCTCCGCCATGCGGCACGCCATCCACGGCGCCGCCCCCTGCCCCGACCACGTCAAACGGGCCATGCTCGACTGGTGGGGTCCCAGCGTGGAGGAGTACTACGCGGCCAGCGAGGGCGGCGGCGCCTTCGCCACCGCCGAGGACTGGCTGAAGAAGCCCGGCACCGTCGGCAAGGCGTGGCCCATCAGCGAACTCGCGGTCTTCGACGACGACGGCAACCGGCTGCCGCCCGGCGAACTCGGCACCGTCTACATGAAGATGAACACCGGCGGCTTCGCGTACCACAAGGACGACGCCAAGACGAGGAAGAACCGCATCGGCGACTTCTTCACCGTCGGTGACCTCGGCTACCTCGACGAGGACGGCTACCTCTTCCTCCGCGACCGCAAGATCGACATGATCATCTCCGGCGGAGTCAACATCTACCCCGCCGAGATCGAGTCCGCGCTCCTCTCCCACCCCGCCGTCGCCGACGCCGCCGCCTTCGGCATCCCGCACGACGACTGGGGGGAGGAGGTCAAGGCCGTCGTCGAACCCGCCCCCGGACACGAACCGGGCCCCGGCCTCGCCGCCGACCTCCTCGCCCACTGCGCCGAGCGGCTCGCCGGCTACAAGTGCCCGAAAACCGTGGACTTCATCGCCGAGATGCCCCGCGACCCCAACGGCAAGCTGTACAAGCGGCGGTTGCGGGACCCCTACTGGGAGGGGCGGACCCGGCCGGTGTGACCGAACCCTGTGGCTCAAGGGCGCGGGTGGGCGTGGCCTGACTGGGAGTGGCCTGGCTGGGGGTGACCCTCCAGGAACTTCGCGAGACCGGCCGCATCGGTACCGATCTTGCGGTAGATGCGCGAGAGCAACTGCCGTACGCCCTGCTCCGTGAGATGCAGTTCCTTGGCCACCACGGCGGCCGGTTGCCCCTGGACGGTCAGTTCGGCGGTACGCAGCTCCTGCGGGCTGAGGGTGTCCGCCTTGACATAGCGCAGGGGCAGCGGGCGCATTCCTGCGGTCGAGAGTTCCTCCCGGGCCCGGCCGGCGAGTGTCTCCGCCCCGCAGTGGACGGCTCCCTCCAGACCCTGGTAGAGCCGGTCGGCGGCCTCCTGAAGCCGTCCGGTGCGCGACAGCGCGGCGCCGTGGCCGATCTGGGCGCGGGCCAGTTCGTAGGCGGCCGGCGACTGTTCCAGGTGGTCGACGGCCGCCGCGTACAGTTCCAGGGCCGCCGGGCCACCGGTCACCTCGGCGAGGGTGTGCAGGGCCTGTCCGACGGTGGAGGCGGCACCGAACTCCCGGGCACGTCGCACGGCCTCCCGGGCATGACCGATCGCCTCGTCCGGGGAGATCGGGGCGAGCGCGGACGCGAGCCGCAGCTGCCAGGGGCACCAGGCCGGATTGCGCCAGCCCCGACCGTCCAGCCACTCCCCGACCGAGGCCAGCAGCCGCGCCGCCTCGGCGTGCCGCCCTTCCGCGAGGAGCAGTTCGGCGTACACGGTGCGGGGGTCGGGGTAGATCACGGCGTTGGGGGCACTCGCGCCGAACTGGTGCGCGTCGGCAAGCACACGTGCTTCGGCCGGGCGACCGCGGGCGAGGAGGGTCTGGATCATGATGCCGACGGCGAACCACTGGGCAGGCACTGCCCCGTCCACCCTGTCCGCGATGCGCAGCCCCTGCCGGACGAGGTCCTCGGCCTCGGTCAGATAGCCGCGGTGGTAGCGGATATAGCCGGCGAGGGTCTGACCGAGGGCCAGGTGCGAGCCGTGCCAGCCCTTGGCCACGCACTCGGCGATTCCCTTGTCGAACAGTTCCTCGGCCCGTCGCGGCTGGTCGGCGTACATGAAGACCAGCGCGACCGAGACGGGGACCTCGAAACCCCGGTTCTCCGCCGTCCAGCTCATGCCGTCGTGCAGGGCCTGCTCGGCGTAGCCGACGGCCGTGTGCCGCGGTTCGCCGCGCAGGGTGGCGTCCCAGGCCCGCAGCCCCAGGATGGAGCGCTCTTCGAGACTGAGACCGGGCAGCTTCTCGGCCAGCCGTGCCAGGGCACGGGAGCGCGCCGGTGAGTCGCGGTCACCGGCCCGGAACATGCCCCAGACGAACTGGTCGGCCTGCATGCGGAGTTTGACACGCGGATTCGTGGCCTGCTTCGCCTCTTCGGTGGCCACCCGCACGGCCTCGGCCAGCTGATCGGTGTGGGCCAGCGCCTGCGTCAGCCGGAACACGATGGAGGCGCGCAGATCGGGGTCGACATCGGGCTCGGCCAGCGCCTGCCGCAGATACCGCACGGTGGCCGTGGGCTCGACCAGGAAGGTGGCACAGGCGAGTTCGTGCAGTACCGCGGCCCGGTCCTCGGGCAGCGGCGGCTCCCGAAGTGCCCGGTCCAGCAGCCGCCGGGCGGTCTCCGTCGCTCCGGCGCGCAGGTTCTCGCGAGCGGCCTCGCGGAAGCAGGCGACCGCCTCGGGATTGCCCTCACAGGGGACCTCCAGCAGATGCCGGGCGGCGACGTCGGGGCCGTAGCCCGCGGCCAGGACGGCTTCCGCGGCGGCATTGTGCAGGCCGGCCCGGAAGGCCGGCGGGCGGATGGACCAGTAGACGGTCGTGGCGGTGAGCGCGTGGACGAACTCGATACCGCCCTCGGGCCCGTGGCCCTCGGCCAGGATCCGCGCCTTGCGCAGCTTCCGGATCGACTCGGCCGCCGCCGCCTCGCCCAGCGACGCGATGGTCGAGGCGAGTTGTGGGGAGAAAGGCGAGCCCAGAACGGACGCGATGTGTGCGAAACGGACGGTCGCCGTGTCGAGCCGTTCCAGCCGCTCGATCAGTCCGGGACCCTTGATCGCGGCGGCCAGTTCACGCATGGCGGGCAGGTCGTCCTCGGTGCCCTCGAGTTTCCGTTCGGCGAGCCGGAGGGCGAGTTCGACCGCTTCGAAGGGGCTCCCGCTGGTGGCCGACCAGCATTCCTTGCAGAACTGGTCCTCGGCCGTCTCCCCGACATGGCTCCGCACGATCCGAGCGACGCCGTCGGGCGTCAGAAGCGCCAGGTCGTGCGGGCGCTCCCCGCGATGCCCCACGAACGTACGGAGCTCCTCGGCCTCCGGGGGCAGTTCCTCGGGCCGGTAGGCGACCACGATCAGCAGCGGGAGGTCGTCGACGCGGGGCGCGAAGGAAGTGAGCCACTTCAGGGACTCCGGATCCGCCCAGTGCAGGTCGTCCAGGAGCAGGACGACGGGGGCCTGCCTGACCGTGAGACGGGTCATGACCCAGTCGAGGCCGTCACGGACGCCCGTCGGGTCCGGCGCGGGGGCGGGCCCCTTCGCTTCGAGACGGAGTACGGCGGCCACCGTGTCGTACCAACTGCCCAGGAAGGAATGGAGCTCTGCCGCGTCCATCCTGGCCAGCGACGGCTGCATCAGCTGACGCACCACGTGGAAGGCCGAACCCTGTTCCGCCGCCCGGCCCAGGCCCGAGAGCACGGTGAATCCGTGGGCCGCCGCCCGCTCACGAGCCTGTGTGACGAGTGCCGTCTTGCCGAGCCCGGCCGGCCCGGTGAAGGCGAGCAGCGCCCTGCGCCTCGCCCGTGGCCGACCGTCCCGGGTACGTCGAAGTTCCTGGAATGCGGCGTCGAGGGCTTGAAGTTCCCGTCGGCGCTCGATCAACGTCTCGTGCTCCGTGACCGGCTGCCGGGGCTCCGTCGCCATGTGCCCTACCGCTTTCTGTCGTTCGGCCCGGGGAGAGCCGAGCGTACGCCTCACCAGGGCACGGCATGACGGATTACGCACCATAGGGTGAATCATGAAATGACGGTGGGATAATGGCCGCTCCCAGGGGTATGGGGCGAAAATGGCGACCTGCCGGTGCCGTTATGGTGCGGCGGCCACCGAGATGACATCCGCGTAGCGCGGCACCGTACGGGACCAGTGGTAACACCCGCGGATCCAGCCGATGACGCCCTCCAGGTAACCGACCCCCGCCGGGCTCAACTCCGGCTTGAGTTCCGCGTAGAGCCGCTGCACCTCCTCGATCGTTCCGTTGATCTCCTGCACGGCCAGGAAAACGGCTCCTTGCAGGGAGCAGGAGTGTTCGCGTCGCAGGGCCAGGGCGAGGTTGATGAGCCCGCCTGCGTGTTCCTCCTTCACCGCGGAGAACAGGTCGGGTATCCACACCGCCGCGTCGGCGGACAGCCGGCTCAGCCGCTGAACCCCCGGGTGGTGCAGTTCGGCAGGGGTGAGTTCGTAGGGCTGGGCGGCCTCGCACAGCGGGTGGAACGGCTCGACGCCCGCAATCAGGGACCGTATGCCCACGCAGTCCCCGGTCCGAAGGAGCGAGGGCTGGGTCTGCGCCACCGCTTCGTACAGCAGGCCGTGCACGTACTCACGGCTCTTCCAGGCCCACCGCGCGGCCTGTGCGGGAGTGCACCGCTCGCGGATCCGCCGATGGAGATCGGCCAGGGCCGCGCCCAGGGGAGTGACAGGCGGACTGCCGTCCCGCAGGATCGATACGCTCTCGCCCAGCATCGACAGGAGCCTGCCCGGAGAGTCCTTGCCGACATCCTCGGCACGGTCGTCGTAGACGAACTGGTAGGCGATCTGATCGGCCATGATCTGCAGGAGACCGGCATCCATGTCGGGGCTGTTGTAGGACGCGAGCTGCGCGGGACGGGTACGCGCGATCATCGCCGCCACCCCCGGTTCGGCGTCGAGGCCCCACTCGCTCAGCCACGCCTCGACCCCGCCCACGGCCTCCGGCTCGTGCGGGTTGCGGCGGAACGGGAACGGCATGTGGAGGTGGGCGTCGATCAGGTCCCTGAGGTTCGGGGCCGGTTCCCCCTCCGTAGCGGCGAGCGGGATTTCCTCATGCGTGGTCGACAACGTCGTCACCTGCCGTTCGTGATTCCGGCGCGCCGTGGGCGGCCGCTGTGCGGGGCGGGGGCGAGGCGGTGGAGGCCGGGTGCGGGCGGGGCTCGCAGGTCATCACGAGGGAGCGCGGCCCCATCGTGATCCCCGGGCGCGGCCGCTGTTCGACGTGTCCCGGCAGATGCCGCAGCCGCCACCGCCCGGCGATGGTGGCGAGCGCCAGGGTGGCCTCGACCATGGCGAACTCGTCACCGAGGCACTTGCGGCTGCCCGCCGCGAACGGCATCATCGCGCGCCGCTGCTCCGCGGTGGGCCGTCCCGGCAGCCAGCGGTCGGGGTCGAAGCGCTCCGGATCAAGGAACGACGACGGATCGTGGTGGAGGAGGTAGGGGCTGTACAGCACGGTGGCCCCCGCGGGCAGCCGGCATCCCGCGAGTTCCGTCTCCTCGGTGGTGACCCGGGTGAAGAGCCAGCCGGGGGACGAGTGGCGCAGCGTCTCGGAGACGACGCACCGGGTGTGGACGAGGTGCGGCAGGTCGTCGGCACGGGGGCGCCGGCCGCCGGGGAGGACGGAGTCGAGCTCGGCGTGCAGGCGCCGCTCCACCTCCGGGTGGCCGGCCAGCAGACTGAAGGCGCTGGCCAGAGTGAGGGCCTCGGTCTCGGCGCCCGTGAGCAGCAGGGTGATCAGGTGGTCGTGGACCTCCTGGTCGGTGACGGCAGGTGTCCCGCCGTTCCCGCACCTCGCCGCGAGCAGCGTGCCCAGCACGTCGTCGCGGACGGCGCCCCGCCGCCGCTGGGCGATCACCGCGTCGATGACGGCGTGCAGACGGCGGAGCGCGCGCCGGTAGCGGCGGTTGGCGGGCGTCGGGAGACGGAAGAGAGCGTCGATCGGGACGACCGTGCGGACGAACAGGCCGCGTACGACGTCCGTGAGACAGTCCCGGACCTCGGCGGCGGTTGTCTCGTCCAGGGAGTCGGACAGCAGGACCCGGCTGATCACGCGGGTCGTCAGGGACATCATCGCCTCCGTCACCGCGACGGGCTGCCCGGTGGGCCAGGCGCGGGACACCGCCTCGGCCTCCGCGGTGATCAGGCCGGTGTACGCGGCCACGTGCGAGGGGCGGAAGCCGGGTTGCAGCAGCCTGCGCTTCTCCCGGTGCGTCGGCTGGCGGCAGGTGACGAGTCCGTCGCCCATCAGCTTCCCGAGCCTGTCGTACAACGGGCCCCCCTTGTCGAAGGTGTGCGGATCCATGAGCACCTCGTGGGCCAGCTCGGGACTGCACACCATCCAGGCGCGCCGGGGGCCCAGCCGTATCTCGACCAGATCCCCGTACGCGGGCAAAGAATTCAGAAACGCCAGCGGCCGTCGGTAGAAGGCGATACCGTGGCCGAAGAGAGGGAATATGCCGGGAGCAGCCCCTGTCGTCCATATTCGTTTTTGTGCAGGCACAGCGCGGTTCACGGAAACCTCCTGCGCAGCTCGGCATGGCAAATGAGCGTAACTGGCCCGGACGTGACGTCCGAGGCAAGTCCTGCCCAGTTGAGCCGTATCCGGGTTTCTCGAATCCCTTCTTCAAAGGGGCGCACGGAAGCACACGGAAGCAGAATCGCCTTTGGCGCACGCCCATTGGTGCACTGCTCGGACACCTGGAATTCCATGCGCCACTCACGTGTTGCCCCGCCCCGGCAGGAACGGATGCGGGCCACCGGGCAGCCGCCCTGTGCCGGGTTCCAGGCCGCCGCGCGCAGTTCGGCGACGGTGTCGGTCAGGGCCGTGGCGAAGCCCGGGTTCGCGGTGTCCGGGGTGTGCGGCGTGCGGACAGCAGGGCGCCCCTGCTGCCCGCGTCCATGGTCCGGTCCCCGGACGCGGGCACCCGGCAGGGTGGCCCCTCCAGTGCCCCGGGGCAAGAACCCGCCGCGCCCATGGTCACCTGCAGCACTGGGCCGAAGGCATCAGGCCGGGCTATGTCCACTTTCCCGACGGGCTGTACCACGAAGTGAGGCTCGCGGCCGCCCACATCATTGCTCCCCCTACGGCCATGGCCTGGCCAGCTGGCGGGGGGGATCAGTCTCGGGACGGCCGCATGGGGAGATCCGGCGCTCACGGGCTTCCTCCGACAGCCTTGTCACAGCCCCGAGCGACGAGTTCCCCGCGCCGGTTCGTCGTTACGGTCACCCGAGTACGCCGATGAGCAGCCCGGGCATGAGAGACAGGGCGATACCGCCAAGGAAGAGGACCACGCTCCCCGCCACGACGGTGATGAACAGCCAAGTGAAGGGATCCCCCAGGGTGTGGCTGGTCCCGGTGTCCGGGACGAACCAGAGGGTCCGCGTGGGGCGCGGTTTGGCGAAGCGACCCGACGGGCGCAGCAGGTGCTGCCTGCGGACGCCGTCGGGGCCGACGAATTCATGGACGAACTCCGGCCAGGGTCCGCTGCCCGTGTAGGCGACGTCCCTGTCGACGTACCGGGCCTCGACCCGGATTCCGCGAGTCCATGGATCTCGCATGCAGGCGAGTCCGGAGCCGAGGATCGGTGCGATGGGGACAACCGCGGCCCAGGCCTCGACGGAGACCCCGTAAGCAAGGCGAAGAAGGCCAGCCTGACCGGGGAGTGACGTTCGCGCAGAGGCGGTGAACGTGCCGGCTCCACAGTGACCGACTGCCGTGCGTGGTGCGCCCGGCGCGTCGCGCCGGACTCGCGGAACAGGCGTTCCAGAGCGGCCGCGAAGGGCCGACCATGCCGGTCGCGACAGGACAGCTCGTAAGGCCCGCGGTGTTCCGTAACGGACGGATGAAGAGTGATCCGCAGCCGCACCCACGGTGCCCTCCCAGGGACGACGGCCACCTCGTCGACGGCCTCGTACGGGAAACGGGTCACGGTCCTGGAGCCCTGCCACTGGACACCGTCCTCCCGGAGCCGGACGGTGACGCCTCCCTCACGCACGATCAGCGAAGGCACTGCAGGTCTGGCTTCCGAGCTCATCGGAACGTCCCCTCCCTGGCACGATCCCCTCCATGGCGCCCCATCCTCCCCCGGCGCCTGGCGGACCACTTGGCGACCCGGACGCGCACGCGTCCAGTACGCCTGGTGGTCAGCGGATTCCGCGGTTGCGGCCCGGCCGGCACCATGCGTGGACGGTCAGGCCGCTCCTTCCTCCTTGGGCGGTCTGCTTCGCCGCACCGCGAGCACGGCTGCGGTCGCGGTCAGGACGAGTACGGCCGCGGCGGGGCCCGCCAGGGTGAGCACGTGCTGGAGGGAGGAGGCGGCCGCGTATCCGGCGGATGCCTCTGCGGTCGCCCAGACGCAGGCCGCGGTCACGCTGTACGGCGCGATGCGGTGGTAGGGCAGACGGGCGGCGCCCGCGCAGTGGGGGGCAAGGGTGCGGATCACGGGGAGGAAACGGGCAAGGAAGACGGCACGGCCGCCGTGGCGGACCATCAGCGTCTCCGCCCGCGCCCAGAGCGCAGGCGGAATGCGACGGCCCGCCCGGCCGGTGCGCAGTCGGTCGGTGAGGAACCGGCCGGTGCGATGGGCGAGGAAGTCACCGGACACGACGGCGCCGACCGCCACGGCGATGATCAGGAGCAGGCTGATATGACCGGTCCGGGCGAGTGCACCCGCCGTCAGGAGCAGGGTCAGTGTGGGGACGAACGCGCCCACCAGCAGAACCGACTCGGCCAGCACCGCCGTGGCCACGACCGCGTAGACCGCGACCGACGGCAGGTGGCCGAGGAGGTCGGAGACCGCATTCACCGCCGCGCCCCGGCGAGACGCTGCGCGGAGGGTTCCGCGGGTATGAGGGGGCGGCGCAGGTGCCAGACGTGGGCGGGGGGCAGGTTGGCCCAGACCGTCCAGCGGCCGGTGGCGTAGGCGCGCTGGTAGGCGGCCATGACCTCGTCCACCGCGGCGTGACGGCGTGCTTCGGCCCGGGAGGCGGTCAGGGCACGTGCCCTGCGGGTGCCGACGTAGGCGAAGTAGGTGAGGGTTCCGCCAGGGTGCAGCAGGTCCATGTAGCGGGCCATGATGCGCTCGACCTGGGCGGGAGCGAAGTTGGTCAGGGGCAGGCCGGAGACAATGACGTCGTAGCGCTGGTCGGTGTCCAGTTGCTCGACGAACGTCTCGTGCACGCTCACCCGTCCGGACGCATGCACCAGGTCCGGGTGCGCGGCGACCAGGCGGCGCAGCTGGGCGGCGAAGCGGGGGTTGGCCTCCACGATGTCCAGGCGGCTGCCCCCGGACAACTGGGGGATCAGGGCCCGGGTGACGGGGCCGGTGCCGGCGCCGGCTTCCAGGACGGCCAGGGGACGGGAGGCCTGGGCCCGGACGGGGTCGGTCAGGGCGCGGGCGAGGGCTTTGCCGCTGGGGGCGATCGCGCCGGTGGTGCGCAGATCACGGGCGGCTTCGATCAGGAACATCCAGCCGTCGGCTTCGCGCTGCGCCAGGACACGTTGGTGGGAGGTGGTCCAGTCATCCATGCATCTGACGCTAGGAATCGCCGCCCGGCAGCAGATCCGCCGTTCTTCGACGTCGTCCCCCGACGAAAGTAGGGGGTGGGCGTCGCCGATCGTCGAGGGGCGGCAGGCGGGTACCTGCCTAGGATTCTGACGGTGAACAGCAGCAGGATCCAGGTGTCGGTGGCGGCCGTCGGGCGGAGCGCGGTCGTGACGTTCTTCGCCGGCGTCGCCGCGGTGAACGGCGCGCAGTTGGTCAGCGATGGCCGGTATGTGGTTCCCATCGGTGCCTCGGCCGTGGCGTGCGCGGTGGTGCTGCTCGTGCCGCGGCTGCGCTGGCCCGTCGCGCCCGTCGTGGTCACCGCGGTCACCGCGTGGTGGGGGTGGATCGGCACGCTGCTGCTCGCTCTTGTCCTGTACGACCTGGCCGCGGCCCGCCGGACGCGGGCGGCGGTCCTCTGCGTCGCCGCCGCGCTGGGCGCCAACCTTCTCGGGTACCCGGCCACTCGGCTGTGGGGACATCAGGAATACGTCACCGCGCTGTTCATCTGGGCCTTCGCGTATGTCGTCGGCATGTGGATCGGCAGCCGCCGGCGTCTGGTGCGGGCGCTGGCCGCCGATGTGGAGCACCTGCGCGTCGAGGCGCAGCTGCGCGAGGAGGCCGCGCGGGTCACGGAGCGGTCCCGGATCGCGGCGGAGATGCACGACGTCCTCGCCCACCGGCTCAGCCTGATCGCCCTGCACACCGGCGTGCTGGCCACCCGTAGCGGCACCCTGCCCGGACCGGTCGCCGAACGACTGGCCCTGCTGCGGGGCGCCTCCACGGAAGCGCTCGCCGACCTGCGGGACGTGCTCGGTGTACTGCGTACCCCCGGCGCCGCACCGAACGATGCCGGCGTCGTGCCCGCGCCGGTTCCCGGAGACGTCCGGCAGCTGGTGGACGACGCCCGTGCCGCCTCCCAGCCCACGGCGCTGACGATCCACGGCCGGCCGGAGGACGCGCCCACCACCCACCGCCTGGCCGTGTACCGCATCGCGCAGGAAGCCCTGACCAACGCCCGCAAGCACGCCGACGGCGCCCCGGTCACGATGACGATCGACTACCGGCCGCCGGCCACCCTCGTGGAGGTCACCAATCCCGCCGGTCTCCCCGGGCAGGCGGCCGCCGTCAGCTCCGGCTACGGGCTCGTCGGCCTGCGCGAACGCGTCAGCGCCCTCGGCGGCCACCTGAGCGCGGGACCGGCCGGGGCGGGCTCCTGGCGCCTGGCCGCCCGTATCCCCCACCCCGCCGGCACGGAAAAGAACGGAACTCCCGCATGATCCGCGCAATGATCGTCGACGACGACGCCCTGGTCCGCCTCGGCCTGGCCGACCTCCTCGACAGCGACCCGGAGATCGACCTCGTCGCCCAGGCGGCCGACGGCCTCCAGGCCGTCGACCAGGCCAACGCCCACCGCATCGACGTCGCCCTGGTCGACGTACGCATGCCACGTATGGACGGCATCACCGCCACTGCCAGGCTGAGGGCGCTGCCCCACCCGCCGAAGGTCATCACCCTGACCACCTTCGACCTCGACCAGTACGTCTACGACGCCCTCGGCGCCGGAGCCGACGGCTTCCTCCTCAAGGACACCGACCCGGCCGAGATCCTGCGCGCCGTCCACCTGGTCGCGGCCGGCTCGGCGATGCTGCACCCCACAGCGGCCCGCCGCCTCATCGACCGCTACCATGCCACCACCCGGCCCCGGGCCGCCCAGGCCCAGGCCCGTATCGACCGGCTCACCCCCCGGGAACGCGACGTACTCGCCCTCCTCGCCCACGGCGAGACCAACGCCGAGATCGCCGCCCGCCTCACCATGCGCGAGAGCACCGTCAAAGCCCACGTCAGCCGCATCCTGACCGCACTGGACGTCAGCAACCGCGTCCAAGCCGCCCTCGTGGCCCGCGACGCAGACCTCACCACATGAGTCGGCCACAACGGCGAAGCGAGCCGCCAACGACCTGGCCGCGTTCCAGCAGCTCTACGACCAGCAGCTCGCCCAGCTCCCCGGCGTCCAACGCCTGACTTCGACCCTCGTCATGAAGAACGTGGTCCAGGACAGACCGTTGCCCGAATATCCGCAGGTAGTGCGGGTTGCCCAGCGGCAGCCCACGGCCGTTCGCGGTGGTGGCACCGCTGAAGGCGACCGCGTTCGACCCCATGCCGGAGTCGGCGGCGTTCCGTGTCCGTACGGCCTTGACCAGCGCCCCGGCGTCGACGCCCCGGGCGGGGGCCGTGGCGCCGCCGGGCGGCTGCGCCGCGGTGATCTCGTCGACGGCACCGCCCTGGCCGCCCGGCACCGACAGGGCGTAGTAGCGGGTGGCCACGTCAGGGCCGGTGATCGGCCGCACCCAGGCGGCGCCCCGGCAGGTGGGGTCGTGATCCGGTTCTGCGCCGGCCAGGCGCCGTACCCGGCGCGACCCAGCAGTGCCGGTGCGGCGAGCAGTCTCGCCACTGTGCCGGACTGCCGTGCACCCCGGAAGTGCAGGTCGCTGGAGAGGTTGCTGCCGGCCGACGAGAGCGAGAGGCCGGTGGCCGCGTCGGCGCCGAAGCCCAGATCGGCGTGGTTCCCGGCGAGGATGCGCGGAATGCCGTACTCGGTGCAGCGGATCACGGCGGACGGACCGCCGTGCGAGGGACGGTCCTGACGCGTCGGCCGCTGTGCCGCGGCGGCCGGTGACGGTACGCATCTGTGCCTCCCAACGCCGTTGCGGGAAGGAGCGGTTGAACGCTGCTGCGGGTGTGCGGTTCGATGGTGCTTGACCTGCCCGGGCGACGGACAGAGGATCAAGAGCCATGACGCAGGGACAGGGCAGTACGGTTGACGGGGTGCTGCGACGCAGCGCCCGACGCACCCCCGCACGGGTGGCGGTGGAGTTCGGCGAGCGCCGGTGGACGTACGGGGAACTCGACGACGCCGTCTCGCGCGCGGCGAGCGTGCTGGTCGGCCAGGGCCTCGGCCGCGGCGACCGGGTCGGAACCTACGGGCACAACTCCGACGCCTATCTGATCGCCTTCCTCGCCTGCGCCCGCGCGGGCCTGGTGCACGTCCCGGTGAACCAGAACCTGACCGGCGACGACCTCGCGTACATCGTCCGGCAGTCGGGCAGCTCGCTGGTGCTGGCCGACCCCGACCTGACCGCACGACTCCCGCACGACGTGACTTCGTTGCCGCTCCGCGACGCCGAGGACTCGCTGCTCGCCCGGCTCGGCGAGGCGGCGCCGTACGACGGGCCCGAGCCGCGCGCCGAGGACCTGGTGCAGCTCCTGTACACCTCGGGGACCACGGCGCTGCCCAAGGGCGCGATGATGAGCCACCGGGCGCTGGTGCACGAGTACCTGAGCGCGATCGCCGCCCTCGACCTGAGCGCCGGGGACCGGCCCGCGCACGCGCTGCCGCTGTACCACTCCGCCCAGATGCACGTTTTCCTGCTGCCCTACCTGGCGGTCGGCGCCACGAACGTCATCCTGGCCGCCCCGGACGGCGACACGCTCGGCACCAGCACCTGCGGCGAGGCGTTGATCGGCCGCCCCTGCTCCAGCCACCTGTACCAGGTCACCCCCACACCGGAGAGCTGGGCGAG
>NZ_JBEYFC010000164.1:0-17084 GCF_040634175.1 Streptomyces sp. NPDC007162 | reverse complement strand
GTCGCCGAGTTCGTTGGAGGCACGGCCCAGGGCGAGCCACACCTCCGCAGGCCTGCGGCTCCTGGCACAGTTGCGGAATCTGACCTCCCTCAGCCTGTACACCCCCACCGTGGTGATCACAAAATTCGTCGCGTTGGTCAGCGGGAAGAGCAGGAATTTCCGCCAGGTGGGACGGATCCGGTAAGTGAACCGGGCATTGAGAAAGAACGAGCCGATCATGCTGAGCACGAACGCGATAACGTGTGCGGCGAGGTACGGCAAATACCTGAGAAAAAGCAGGTAAAGGCCGTAGTAGGTCGCGGTGTTGACGACACCCACCGCCGCGAAGGTGATGATCTGCCCCGATATCGGGCGAGGGGGTCTGGTGGTCGTCGGGGCGGTCGACAGGGCGTTCGGCATCAGGGGATGAGGTCCTTCGTCGTGCCGCGGCTGCGGTCTTCCGTTCGGTCCACGTTCGTCGCCTTCACCAGGAAGTGCGGGCGCCCCTTGACCTCGTAGTAGATCCGGCCGGTGTACTCCCCGATGACCCCGAGCATGATCATCTGGACGCCGGCCAGGGCGGTGACGGCTGTAATGATGGTGACATAGCCGGGCGTCTGGACGCCGTTGATCATCGCCGCCCCCACGATCCACGCCGTGTACACGCCGGCCAGGGCCAGCAGCGTCATGCCGAGGTAGAGCGCGGCGCGCAGCGGGCGGTTGTTGAAGGAGAGCAGCCCGTCGAGGCCGTAGTTGAGCAGGCTGCGGAACGACCAGGAGCTGCTGCCGTGCTCGCGCACCGCGTTCTCGTACTCGAAGGTGGTGCTGGGGAAGCCGACCCAGGCGAACAGTCCCTTGGAGAACCGGTTGTACTCGGTGAGGCTCACGATCGCGTCCACCACCCGGCGCGACATCAGCCGGAAGTCGCCCACGCCGTCGACGAGTTCGACGTCGACCAGCCGGTTGATGAGCCGGTAGTAGAGGCGGGCGGTGAGGGTGCGGGTGAAGCGGTCGCCCTGCCGGGTCCGCCTGGCGATGACCTGGTCGTAGCCCTCGCCGCGCAGTTCGACCATCCGCTTGATGAGCTCCGGGGGGTGCTGGAGGTCGGCGTCCATCACGATCACGGCGTCGCCGGTGGCGTGCTTCAGGCCGGCGAGCAGGGCCGACTCCTTGCCGAAGTTGCGGCTGAAGGAGACGTACCGGACACGTGAGTCGCCGTCGGCGATCCGGCTCAGCAGGGCCAGCGTGCGGTCGCGGCTGCCGTCGTCGACGTACACGAACTCCATGTCGTGGCCGAGCGGCAGGAGTTCGTTGGCGATCCGCTGGATCTGCTCGTGGAAGCGCTCGATGACGTCTTCCTCGTTGTAGCAGGGCGCCACGATCGATATCAGCATGGGTTCTTCTCCCCTGGGGACGGGTCAGTGAGCGGTGGCCGTGCGCTCGCCGGGGCGGGCGGCGGCCCTGCGGCGGACGGCGGGGACGGTGCCGATCAGGAGCAGGACCAGCAGCGAGGCGCCGCCGACGGCGGTGCCAAGGCGCAGGCCGGGAGGGTGGAAGGTGCAGGTGAGGCTGGTGGCGGAGCCGTTCAGAGGGACGGCTATCAGGCCGTAGAACTCGCCCGCGGGGGTCTCGGCGCCGCCGGCGGAGCAGCGCCAGCCGGCGATGCGCGGGGCGGCCACCACCGCGGTCCCCCTGCTGCCGCCCGGCAGTTGGGCGTGCACGGTGCCGCCGGAGACGGACACCTTCGTCGCGCCGGTGGACTTCAGGTGCCGGACCGCGGCGCGCAGCCGCGCGGTGTCGAGACAGCCGACCGCCCCCCGCGCCGGAACCCGGCCGAGTTGGTCGGGTTGATCGGGTTGATCGGGTTGGTCGGGTTGCAGCTCGATCCGGACCCGCCCGGTGGCGGGAACCGTGCCGAGCGGCTGCATCGCGGCGATCTTCGTGTTCTCGGCGTCGGACCGGTAGAGCTTCTGCCCGCCGCCACCGGGCAGTCGGGCGGTGCCGGAGTAGTGCGGCGCCCACAGGAAGACCTCACTCCCGGGCCGGCAGCGCGCGGTGAACGTCTGTGCCCCGTCCACCAGCAGCCCCCGCTCCTCGTCGCCCTGCCGGCCACCGCTGAGGGTGGTGCGGGGCAGGGTGTAGACACGGGCGCCGAGCAGCAGTTCCTGGTTGCGGTACGGCGAGGGGCCGAAGGCGGCGGGGGTGGTCCGGGCCGCGGCCGGCCGCACGGTCACCAGCGGCGGGGCGTCCTGGCGGGTGACGGTCGACGGACCGCCGCCCTGGGGCAGCCACTTCTGGTGCGGGTCCGGCGGGTTGTGCACCCGGGCGCCCACCGAGAACACCGCGTCGGTGACCGGGTTGTCGAGGCTCTGCAGGCTGCGTCCGCGCGAGGTCCAGCCGCCGCCGAGCGCGGTGAGGGTGCGGCTGAGGACGTCGGAGGTGAGGCTGCTGTAGTACTGGGCGCCCTGGCCGCCGACCACCATCGGGTCGTTGCCGACCGTCTGCTCCCGGCCGGGTTCCGTGCGGTACCTCGGCCAGGCGTCGGCCCGGTCGACGGCGTCCGCCTGCTGCTGCTGGCGGTCGCCCCAGGGGGCGTAGTCGTCCATCTCGTTGAGGCGCCTGTGCGTGGCCACGGCGGAGGTGGCGGCGGCCTCGCCGAACTGCGCGCCGATCAGCAGCAGCGCGGCGAGTCCGACCAGCGCGGGCCGGCCGTTGCCGAGGGCGAGGAGGGCCAGGCCGCCCAGGGCGCCCGCGGCGGCGAGCGCCACGATCGGCCAGGTGAAGTGGGAGTGCCGCTGGACCAGCGGGCTGCGGCCGGCCACGGCGGCGATCAGCACCAGCAGCACGGCCGCCGCGCCCAGTGCGCGCCGGTCGGGCGTCCCGTAGGCGAGTGCGTGCCAGGCGGCGATGACCAGCAGGGCGCAGACCACGAACGCCTGGCGGTAGGAGCTGCCGTTCGGGACGGCGAAGGCGTGCCAGGCCAGGCTGGTCGGCGCCCATTGCAGGGAGAGGGCGACCGCGAGCACGAGACCGGTCCAGCCCGCCCGCACCTTGACCGGGACCGTCCGATGGAACGGCAGGGCCAGGGTGAGGACGAGCGCGGTGAGGCCGACGTAGAGGGCCGGGGAGCTGTAGCTGTACGTGGTCGGCAGCAGCCGGGCGAGCAGGTCCTCGGTGCCGACCGGGGCGAACTGGCCCTCGCGGCCCGGGTAGGCGTGCTTGGTGCCGTAGTAGACGACGACCACCAGCGGCGCGGCCAGCCCGATGCCGAGCCCGACGGTCACCGCGGCCCGGCCCACCACGGCCAGGGCGCGCCGCCAGGGCAGTTCGGCCAGCACCAGCCGGAGCAGCAGCACCAGGGCGGCGCCGAGGGTGGCCATGTAGGCGGTGTAGAAGTTGGCGATCCAGGCCAGCGCCACGATCACCACGCCGAGCAGCGGGCGCCGGCCGGCCATGGTCCACTCGCCGACCAGGCAGAGCAGCGGCAGCGCGATCAGGCCGTCGAGCCACATCGGGTTGTACGAGGCGAGCGCGAGGCTCCAGCCGCACAGGGCGTAGGAGGCGCCCAGCAGGCCTGCCGCCCACCAGCGGCCCCGGCGCAGGCTGAGCAGCAGCCAGGCCATGGCGGCGCCCGCCGTCGCCGTCTTCAGTACGGTGATCGCGTATACCGCGAGGTCGATCTCGTCGCGCGGGAACACCGCGACCAGCAGGGCGAACGGGCTGCTGAGATAGGTGCCGACATCCGGCAGGAAGCTGGAGCCGTACCCGGACTGCCAGTTGACGAGGAGTCCGCCGTCGGCCCTGCCGTGCAGCAGGTCCCACAGGTGGGCGTGGAAGGGCACGTACTGGTTGCCGAGGTCGTTGACGCTGCGGGTGCGGGGGCCGAAGGGGTAGCTGCGGGCAGCGACGTCGGCGGCACAGAACGCGACGGTGGTGAGGAGGGCCGCGAGCAGGGCCGCGGACGCTCTCGGACGGTCGGCGAACCGCCCCGCGGGACCGGTCTCCCGCTTTATGTCCCCTGCCGGTTTCACCCCCTGTTCGCGCCCGGCCAGGGTAGTGCGATTCATTCTGTGCGGCCCCCAGAGAAATAACGGGGGTGTTACTCCCCGCTGGTCTTTGTTTCGCCGACTTAGACGGGTAGAGGTTCGTGATGGTTGTGTCTCGCATGCGAACTAACAACTCCAATTCCGAATCAACGTACGAAGGGGAAAGAATTCACGACCTCGAAGGAAACAAAAGTTTTCAGGGAAATGTTTTTCAGGTTAACGCGCTCGCGAGAGGTCACCGGCGGCACTCGCGGGGGCCGCTTGCGCAGACGCGGCCCGATGGGCGCTTTCAACCGATCGACCCCAGTATGTCCCTGTCACGATCAGTGCGGCTCCCAGCGCGGAGAGCACGGTGAGGTGTTCGCCGCCGAGCCCGATGCCGACCAGCAGGGCCCACACCGGCTCGGTGCCGAGGAGCAGCCCGGCCCGGGTCGCGGAGATGCGCTGGATCGCCCAGGTCTGGGCGAGGAACGCGAACAGGCCGCACCCCAGGGCCAGGTACAGGAGCTGCGCCCAGGTGACGGCGCCGGTCCCGGCGAGCACCGGCAGCCCGGAAGCCGCCGGCCCGAGGAAGAGGACCGCGCCGACCACGCTCTGCACGGCAGTCAGCGGCAGCGGGCGCAGAGCGCGGCCCGCGGTCACCCGTCCGACCAGCACCACGTGCCCCGCCCGGGCCACCGCCGCCGCCAGCATCAGCAGGTCACCGGTGCCGGGGGCGTGCAGCCCGCTGCCGCACACGAGCAGCCCGACCCCGGCGACGCAGACAGCAGCGGCGAGGAAGAACCTCCCCGGCAGCCGCGCGCGGTCCAGGACCGGGGTGAGCACCAGGGTGAGGCTGATGATCAGGCCCGCGTTCCCGGCGCTGGTGTGGGCGACGCCGTAGGTCTCCAGGACGAGGACGGCGGACTGGGTGAGCCCGAGCAGACCGCCGTAGCGCCTCTCGGCACGGCTGGGGGAACCGGGGCCGCACAGCACGGGGAGGCAGGCGAGCGCGGCGACGGCGTGGCGCAGGAGGAGGACGGTCAGCACGGGGAGGGCGTCCGTGGCCGTCTTCGCCGTCAGATAGCTGGAGCCCCAGACGACGGCGACGGCCAGCAGCACCCCATCGGTACGGCGGGTGGTCGGCATGCCCTTCACGATCCCGGACCTGCATGTTGAAGTAAACGCCAACCTGGTGAACCAATTCTTTAGCAGAGCTACACTCTGGTGGTGGACGAGCGGCAGTTGCGGGTCCTGCGGGAGCTGGGCGAGCTGGGCAGCGTCACGGCGGTCGCCGAGGCGCTGCGGGTCACGCCCTCGGCGATCTCGCAGCAGCTGCGCCTGTTGCAGCGCTCGATCCCGGTGCCGCTCACCGAGCGCGCGGGGCGCAGGCTGGTCCTCACGGCGGCCGGGCAGGCGCTGGCCGACGCGGCGATCGGTGTGGAGACGGCACTGGCCCGGGCCCGCCACACCATCGAGGAGTACGTCGAGGAGCCCGACGGCACGGTGTCCCTGGCCGCCTTCCACAGCGGGGCGGCCGCCTTCTACCCGCTGTTGCTGCGACGGCTGCGGGCCCCGGGCTCCCCCCGCCTCGCCCTGCACGACGAGGACGTGGCGCAGGCCGGCTTCCCGCCCCTGACCCGCGTCCACGACCTGGTCCTCGCCCACCGTCTCGAGCACGCCCCGCCCTGGCCGCGCACCGCGACGGTCACCCCGCTGCTGCGCGAACCCCTCGACATCGCCCTGCCCCTCGGCCACCCCCTGGCGGCCCGGTCCGTCCTGACCGCCGAGGACGTCGCCGACGAGCCCTGGATCAGCGTGCACGACGGTTTCCCGCTCCTGGCGACCGTCGACGCCATCTCCGCCGCGGCCGGCCGCCGGGTCGAGATCGTCCACCGGGTGAACGAGATCGCGGTGGTCGCGGAGGTGGTCGCCGCGGGCGGCGGGATCGCCCTGATGCCCCGCTGGACGTCCCGCCCGCACCCGGGTGTCGTCCTCAGAGCACTCGGCGGTATCGGGGTCCACCGCCACATCGACGTCCTCCACCGCCCCGAACGCGCGGCGCGCCGGGCGGTGCGGACCGTTCTCGGCGAACTCCTCGCCGCCGCGGACACCGTCCGGGGCGCGGGGTGAGGCGCGGCGGCGGCTTGACCTGGAGCGTGCTCCAACTCCTAGCGTTCTCGTCGTGACCGTCGCCGAGGAGAACGGAAGAACCGGCATGAGTGAGAGCACGACCCGTGAAGAGCGTTTCGCCCAGGGCCTGGAGGTCATGGGCCAGGTCGCCGGCGGCGCCGCACCACAGGTTCTCGACGCCCTGGCCGACACCAGTCCCGAGCTGGGCCACCAGGTGGTCGCCTGGGGTTTCGGGGAGATCTACTCCCGCCCCCAGTTGCCGCCCCGCGACCGGCAGTTGGTGACCCTGGGCATCCTCACCGCGCTGGGCGGCTGCGAGCCCCAGCTGGAGGTGCACATCAACTTCTCCCTCAACGCGGGCCTCACCCCCGAGGAGATCGTGGAGGCACTGCTGCACTCCGCCGGGTACTGCGGATTCCCGCGGGCGTTGAACGCCACCCTGGTCGCGAAGAAGGTGTTCGCCGAGCGCGGGCTGCTCCCGGTCGGAGAGCGGCCCGCACCCGGTCCCGACGTCGCCTAGGGTCGAGGGGGATGCGCACACGGCGAGGCGCGGCGGGCGGTGTGGGGCGCTCGCCGGGTGCGAGGAGGTGAGGGACGTGGACGGGTTCTGGCCGGTGCCGGACGCGCTGGCCCATCTGGCCGGGCGGTGGCGGGTCGAGCGGACCGTGCGGGACCTGGCGGGCGGGGACGAGGGGCGGTTCGAGGGGACCACCGTGTTCCGGCCGCTGGACGGGGGCGGGTTGCTGCACGAGGAGTCGGGGACGTTCACCTGGCGGGGGGTCGCGCGGCCCGCCGAGCGGACGCTGCGGTTCCTGCCGGGCGCGCGGCCGGGGACGGTGGACGTGCGGTTCGCCGACGGGCGGCCCTTCCACGATCTGGACCTGGCGTCGGGGCGGTACGTCGCCGACCACCCCTGCGCGGCCGACCACTACCGGGGCGAGTTCACGGTCCGGGACGCCGACCGCTGGCGGACGGTGTGGCGGGTGGGCGGTCCGGCGAAGGACCTGGTCCTGACGACCGACTACACGCGCGCGGGGTGACCTGGGTCCGTGCACGCGGGTGCCGGGGGTGGCTACGTGCGCGAGGGCTGCGGCGGCACGGCGTCGAAGCGGAGGTTCCAGCGGCCGGCCAGACCCGTGACCGTGGTCGTCGACAGCGGGCGGACGTCGATGTTCCAGTAGGTCGAGGGCGGCGCCTTGAGGGCGTAGACGACGGCGGCGCGGATCACCGAGGGTTCGGCGACGGCGACGATCCGGCCACCGTCGCCCACCGGGCGGGTGTCCAGCCAGCCGCCGACCCTGGAGATGAACCCCAGCAGCGACTCGCCGCCGTGCGGGACGGCACGCGGGTCGGCGAGCCAGGCGTCCACCAGGTCCGGCTCGCGTGCCATCGCCTCGCCCAGCGTCAGCCCGCGCCAGCGGCCCATGTCGCAGTCGCGCAGGGCGAGCTGGACCAGCGGGGCGTAGCCGAGGCCCTCGCCGGTCGCCCGGCTGCGCGGGGTCGGTGAGCAGTAGCGCAGCTCGGCCGCCGCCAGCGGCAGCAGCTCGCCGACGACGCGCTGCACCTCCTGCCAGCCCGCCTGGTCCAGCGGGCGGTCGTCCTCGAAACGCTCGGCGAGCAGCGGTGAGCTGCGCGCGGCCGCGACGAACGTGACCCGTAGTGACATGCGGCGATGGTGGGACGCCCATGTGTGCAGGTCAAGAGCGTTCGGTCGGTTAGTTGCCGGAGGTGGAGGAAATGTTACCCAGTGGTCAGGAGGTGTCCGACAAGTCGGCCCTAATGTCACTCCGGTACCGGGTAGTAGAGCGCCATCCACTGGTCCGGGTGTTCGAGCGGGGCGAATCCGAGCTGCGCGTAGACGCCGTGGGCGTCGTGGGTGGCCAGCAGCACCCGGCGCACCCCGGACGGCCGCAGGTGTTCGCGGATCGCCCCGACCATCGCCGTGCCGACGCCCTTGCCGCGCACCGCCGGGTCGACGTACACGTCGGCCAGCCAGGCGAACAGCGCGTGGTCGGTCACCACGCGCGCGTACGCCACCTGCTCGCCGGTGGCGGTGTCGTACACCCCGAAGTTGAGGGACCCCGCCATCGCCCGGCGCTGCTGTTCCAGCGGGCGTCCGGTCGCCCAGTACGCGTCCTTGGACAGCCAGCGGTGGACGCGGTCGACGTCCACCCGGTCGGTGTCGGCGGAGAACTCGTAGCCCTCGGGGAGGCGGGGTGCATCACTCATGCGGGGATCCTCGCCGCTGGGGCGCGGCGGCGTCGATCGGATTTCCGGGTCCGGTCGGGGTCTGGTCAGGGTCTGGGGCGCAGCACCTCGTCGCAGGCGGCGCGCAGCCGTCGTACCCCTTCGGTGAGCTCGCCCGCCCCGGCGACCGCCGCGAAGCTCAGCCGGACGTGGGCGGCGGGGGGTTCGGCGCTGAAGTAGGGGCGGCCGGGGGTGATGGCGACGCCCGCGCGGAGGGCGGCGCCGGTCAGGGCCGTGTCGTCGACGCCCTCGGGCAGCCGCAGCCAGAGGTGGTAGCCGCCGGACGGGATGTGCGGGAGGGCGAGTTCGGGAAGGTGCTGGGCGACGGCGCCGGTGAGCGTGGACCGGCGGGTCTTCAGCTCGGCCGACAGGGCGCGCAGATGGCGGGGCCAGGCCGGGGAGCCGACGAGTTCGAGGGCGGCCTCCTGGAGCGGGCGGGGCACGAAGAAGGTGTCGACGATCTGGATGGCGCGCAGGCGTTCGAGGACCGGGCCGCGGGCGGCCAGGGCGGCCACCCGGAAGCTGGGGGACGTCGCCTTCGTCAGCGAGCCCACGTGGACGACCACGCCGTCCGGGTCGTCGGCCACGAGCGGGCGGGGCAGCGGGCCCGCGTCCGCGTGCACGAGCCGTCGGACGAAGTCGTCCTCGACGACGAACGCGCCGGCCTCGCGGGCGATGCGCAGCACCTCGGCGCGGCGGTCGGGGGCGAGGACGGCGCCGGTCGGGTTCTGGAAGAGGGGCTGGCAGACGAAGACCCGGGCGCCGGTGGCGCGGAAGGCGTCGGTGAGCAGTTCCGGCTTCACGCCGTCGGGGTCGACCGGGACGGGGACCGGGCGCAGGCCGGTGGCGCGGGCGAGGGCGAGCATGCCGGGGTAGGTGGGCGACTCGACGAGGACGGGGGCGCCGGGCGGGGCGAGTGCGCGCAGGGCGGTGGCGAGCGCGGACTGGCCGCCGGCCGCGATCAGCACCTCGGCGGCGGTGACGGCGCCGCCGAGGTCGCGGGCGAACCACTCGCGCAGCTCGGGCAGTCCGTCGAGCGGCGGCCGGCCCCAGGCGCCGGGGCGGCGGCCGGCCCTGGCGAGGGCCGCCGCCATGGCGCGTTCCGGCTCCAGGGAAGCGTGCAGGTAGCCGCCGCTGAGTTCCAGGACGCCGGGCGGCGGGGCGGCCAGGCAGACGGTGACCCCGGAGGCGTCGACCGTGCGCGGGACCACGTCGAGGGCACCCTCGGCACTGAGCGCGACCTCCTGCCAGGAGGTGTCTCCGGTGGGCTCGGCCGCGACGCGCGGCCGGGCCTTGAAGGCGCCGGCGCCGGGCCGGGTGACGACCAGGCCTTCCGCGACCAGCTGGGCCAGCGCCCGCGAGACGGTCACCGGGCTCACCCTGAACCGCTCGACGAGCACCCGGCTCGACGGGAGCTTTCCACCCGGTGAGTAGCGGTCCAGATCCCGCCGCAGCTGTTCCGCCAGCTCAACCACACTGCTACGCTCTTGCATGAGAGTACAGAGTAGCGCTACCGAACCGGATTCGATAGCGGTCAGCGGTTCACCGCCAGGTCCCGGGACCGCCGTGCCCGCCTCCCACCGGCTGGGCACCGTGCAGGCCGCCCTCGGTGTCGTCGCCTTCTCCCTCACCTTCCCCGCCACCGCCTGGGGCCTGGAGGGCTTCGGCCCCTGGGCCCTGGTCGCCGTGCGCAGCGTGCTCGCGGCGGCCATGGCGGGCGCCTGCCTGCTGTTCCTGCGGGTACGACTCCCCGAGCGCCGGCACTGGGCGGGGCTGGCCGTGGTCGCGGCCGGCGTCGTGCTGGGCTTCCCGATGCTGACCACGCTCGCCCTCCAGACCTCCACCACCTCGCACGCGGCGGTCGTGGTGGGCCTGCTCCCGCTGACCACCGCCCTCTTCTCGGCCCTGCGGACGGGCGTGCGCCCCTCCCGCACCTTCTGGGCCGCGGCACTGGCGGGCGCGGCGGCCGTGCTGGCGTTCACGGCCGCCCAGAGCGGCGGGGCACTCACGACCGCCGACGGTTACCTCTTCGGGGCGCTGGTGGTGTGCGCGGCCGGCTACACCGAGGGCGGCCGGCTGGCCCGGGTCATGCCGGGCTGGCAGGTCATCGGCTGGGCGCTGGTGCTCTGCCTGCCGCTGACCGTGCCGGCCGCGGTGGTCGCGCTATCGTACGAGCCGGTCGTCTGGAACGCGCACGGGGTCGCCGGCGTGCTGTGGGTGGCGGCGGGTTCGCAGTTCCTCGGTCTGATGGTCTGGTACCGGGGCATGGCGACCATCGGGATCCCGAAGGCCAGCCAGTTGCAGTTGGCCCAGCCCCTGCTCACACTGGTGTGGTCGGTGCTGCTGCTGGGCGAGCACCTCACCGTGGCCGCGCCACTCACGGCCGCCGCAGTGCTCGTGTGCATCGCCGTCACCCAACGATCGCGATCGTGAGGAGGCCCTGGAGATGCGTGCATCCGAGGGCGACCAGCTTGTCCAGCACGGCAGGGTGGTCGGACAGCACGACCAGGTCTCGACCGTCGTCAAGGTGCTGGGCCCCGAGGGCAACCCGCCCTACCGGGTCCGCTTCGAGGACGGCCACGAGGCCATCATGTCCCCCGGCCCCGACTGCCAGGTCAGGCACCAGGAGACCCGTCAACAGTCCTAGACCGGTGTGGCCCCTGCGGGGTCCGGCGGTCAGCCCGGTGGGTTCGCCGGCTGCTGGTAGTGGTCGGCGACCACCCGGGACAGGGCTCCGATCCGGTCCGCGGCCACGTCCTTGGCCGCGAAGTACACGTGCCCGCCGACCTGCGGGTACCGGTCGGCCAGGGTGAGGTGCCGGGACAGCTCGGCCGGGTCCTGCCAGGCCGGGGCCGCGCCGGCGGCTCCCGTCTGGTAGAGCGCCTCACCGATGTACAGCCGGGTCCCGGATCCCTTGGCCACACCCGCCCACCAGTCGACGACCTCGGCGTAGTCGGCGGCGGAGTTCCCGATCTGCCAGTACGCCTGCGGGACGACGTAGTCGATCCAGTTCTTCCGCACCCATGTCCGGGTGTCCGCGTACAGGTCGTCGTACGTCTCGACGCCCGCCCTGGTGTCCGAGCCGCGGGAGTCGGTGGCGGCGTTGCGCCACACCGCGAAGGGGCTGATCCCGAACTGTGTGCCGGGCCGCAGCTTCCTGATCCCGGCGGCGGTCTCGGTCACCAGCTTGTCGATGTTGTCCCGTCGCCAGGCCGCCCGGGAGGAGAAGTCGCCGCCATGGGCGTCGTACGCCTCGTCGTCGTCGAAGGTCTGACCGGCCACCGGGTACGGGTAGAAGTAGTCGTCGAAGTGGACGGCGTCCACCGGGTACTTGGCGACCGCGTCCAGGATCGCCTGCTCCACGAAGGCGCGGACGGCCGGGAGCCCCGGGTTGTAGTAGAGCTTGCCGCCGTAGGGCACCACCCAGTCCGGGTGCCTGCGCGCCGGGTGCGAGGAGACCAGCTTGCCCGGGTCGGTGTGGTTGGCGATCCGGTACGGGTTGAACCAGGCGTGCAGTTGCAGGCCCCGGGCATGGGCCTCCTCGACGGCGACGCCCAGCGGGTCCCAGCCGGGGTTCCTGCCCTGGGTGCCGGTGAGGTACTGCGACCAGGGCTCGTACGGCGAGGGCCAGAAGGCGTCCGCGGTGGGCCGTACCTGGAACATCACGGTGTTGAGCCGGTGCCGGACCGCCTGGTCGAGGAGGGCGGTCAGTTCCCGGCGCTGGTCCCCGGCGGTGAGGCCGGCGCGGGACGGCCAGTCGCGGTTGGAGACGGTCGCCAGCCACATGCCGCGCATCTCGGCGGCCGCCCGGCGCGGGTGTCCCCCGGCGGCCGCCGCGCCCGGTGCCCCCGTCGTGAGCGTGGCCAGCGCCGCCACCGCGAACGCCCTGCGAGACACTCGTGCCATCGTGAGACCTTTCCACACTCCGGATCCGCGTGGTCACGGATCGCCTCCGCGCCACAGGATGCCCCCACCCGGACGATCGATCATCGATACTTACGGGTAACGTGCACGAACGGAGCAGGCACCGGATCCGGGGGTCCTGCCGGCCGCCCGTAGATCAGCGAAAGGGACGATGTGACCGACATCGAGAAGGTCGGAGTCGTGGGCTGCGGCCAGATGGGAGCGGGCATCGCCGAGGTGTGCGCCCGCGCGGGTCTGGACGTGCGGGTCGCCGAGACCACCGGCGAGGCCCTGGAGATCGGCCGTACCCGGCTGTACAACTCCCTGGCCAAGGCCGCCGAGCGCGGCAAGATCAGCGAGGAGGAGCGGGACGCCACCCTGGCCCGGCTGAGCTTCACCACGGACCTCGGCGAGTTCGCCGACCGTGACCTGGTGATCGAGGCCGTCGTGGAGAACGAGCAGGTGAAGACGGAGATCTTCCAGGTGCTCGACCAGGTGGTGACCCGCCCGGACGCGATCCTCGCCTCCAACACCTCCTCGATCCCGCTGGTGAAGCTGGCGGTCGCGACCTCCCGCCCCGACCACGTGATCGGCATCCACTTCTTCAACCCGGCGCCGGTGCAGAAGCTGGTCGAGCTGATCCCCGCCCTCACCACCTCCGAGGGCACCCTCAGCCGCGCCCAGATGTTCGCCGAGAAGGTGCTCGGCAAGCACGCCATCCGCGCCCAGGACCGCTCCGGCTTCGTGGTCAACGCGCTGCTGGTGCCGTACCTGCTCTCCGCCATCCGGATGTTCGAGTCCGGCATCGCGGGCCGCGAGGACATCGACAACGGCATGGAGATGGGCTGCGCCCACCCGATGGGTCCGCTGCGGCTGTCCGACCTGATCGGCCTGGACACCATCGTCTCCATCGCGAACAGCATGTACGCCGAGTACAAGGAGCCGCTGTACGCCGCTCCCCCGCTGCTCCAGCGCATGGTCGAGGCGGGGCGGCTGGGCCGCAAGACCGGCTCGGGGTTCTACACGTACGGCTGAGCACGCCCCGTTGGTCACAGGGAGCGATGCTCCACGGGCCCGGCACCTCCTTCGGTGCCGGGCCCGCGTGTTTCACACACCGTGTGCACTCTGGGCACGCATATGCCCTTCGCACACTCTCCCCACGCGCTCACCAGGCGAGTTCACTCTTCATGCGCATGCAAAGGGATGCGGAACAACGACTCCGACTACGCAAGGGAGTGGACCCGTGACCACCGAACCAGAGCATCCCGTGGTCCAAGGAGAACTCGCAGAGTTACGTCGTCGCCTCGATGTGGCCTACGCACAGGTCGAGGGAGGGCTGAACCTGCTCAGCCACCGCACCAAGGAGACGGCCAAGGAACTGGACGAGCTGAACACCCGCCTGTCCTCGCTGGAGCACGCCCGCTGGCCGCTGCCCTCACTCGCCGCGCTCACCGCACTGGGCGCCCTGGTCGTCACGGTCTGGCAGGCGCTGGCCCGTTAGCCTACCGGTCGTCGGCGAGCCTCATGTGATGCAGCAGGAGTAACGCGGCCGCCATGTTGGCGGCCGGGACCTCCCCGCGGGCGATCAGGTCCGGGACGAGCTTGAGGGAGACCCACTCCCGGCGGTCCGACTCGAAGTCGTCCACGGGGTGCCCGACGTACTCGCCCTCCTCGGACCAGTAGATGTGGTGCCGGGCGTCGGTGAGGCCGTTGGACGGCTCCACGGTCATGAGATGGTGCAGGGTCCCCGGCCGCCAGCCGGTCTCCTCCTCCAGTTCCCTGGCGGCCGCGACGGCGATGTCCTCGCCGTCCTCCACGACTCCCGCCGCGAGTTCCCAGCCCCAGCTGTCGGTGATGAAACGGTGGCGCCACAGGAGCAGGACCTCGCCCGCCTCGTTGACCACCGTCGCCACGGCCACGGGCCGCAGCCGTATCAGGAAGTGGTCGAGGTGCCGGCCGTCCGGCAGCTCGACATCTGCGAGATTGACGCTGAACCAGCGGTTTTCATACACAGTTTGTTCGTTCTGTTTCGCCCACTGCATGGTTCTGCCACCTTCCGCCGAGTAAGTGGCAATATCGCAGCAGGGGCTTCTCAGGCCTACAGCACGCCTAGAACGGTACGCGCAGTGCGCCGTCGATGAGTTCCGCGGCCTCGGCGGTTCCGGTGCCGCCGCTGCGCACCAGGTGCTCGCGTACCGCGCGCAGTCTGTCGCGCAGCCGCTGGGACTCCATCCCGCGGGCCTGCTCGGCCATCTGCACGGCCGTGGCCACCGCGTTGTCGGCGTTTCCCTGGCGCAGTTCGATGGTGCTCAGCATGGCGAGCCGGTGCACCCGCCCCCGGTCGTGGGCCGGGTTGTCGACGGCCGCCGCCGCGTGCTCCCGGGCGGCGGCGAGTTCGCCGAGGCTGAGCAGCGCCTCGGCCACCTGCACGTTGACCAGGCCCGGCTGGACATAGCCGGTCTCGTCGGGTTCATGGCCCCGCCGGATGCGATCGGCGGCCGTCTCGGCCCGCCGGATGCAGGACAGCGCGCTCGTACCGTCGCCGAGGTGGGCGTACGCCTTGGCCTGCATCGCGTAGAGGTCGGAGGCGAGGGCGGGGGTGATGTGCTTGCCCGCGGTGCGCAGCGCGGCCTCCGCGAAGGCGACGGCCTGCCGGAACTCCCGCATGAACAACGACTGGTTGACGAGCAGCGCGATGACGTACGCGCCGAGTCCCCGGTCCCCGCTGGCCTTGGCCAGCCGCAGGGCCTGGTGGAAGTAGCGCTGGGCGAGACCGTGGGCGTCGGAGTCGTACGCGCAGATGCCGGCGATGGCCACCAACCCTCCGGTCGCCCGGTGCAGTTGGCGTCCGGTGGCGTCCGTGTAGCTGCCGCGCAGCAGCGGGGCCGCCTCGGCGTTGAGGAAGCCGACGATCCGGGTGCGGGTCGCCATGCCGCCGGCCTTGCGGTACATCTGCTCGTAGTGGGCGCGGGCCGCGCGCAGCATCTCCAGGTCCGCGTGGGTCACCCGGTGCCGTCCGCCACGCGAGACGTCGACGTCCTCGGGCGGGTTCTCCCATTCCCACACCGGCATCACGGCGGGCGTGCCGGTGACCGCGGGGGCGCCGAGTATGTGCGGGCGCTGCTGCTCGTCGGAGCGCCACAGGGCGGTGGCCCGTTCGACGAAGCCGGAGAGCGAGGTGGCGTGCGGGACGCTGGGCTGGCCGGGGACGCCGAGGCCGATGTCGTCGAGGGTGACCGGGCGGTGCAGCCGCCCCGCGAGCACCTCGCAGATCAGGTCGGGCACCTGCCCCCTGGGCCGCTGCCCCTTCAGCCATCGGGCGACGGCGGTGTGTTCGTAGCGTAGCGAGAGTCCACGGGCCCGGCCCGCCTGGTTGACGTGGGCGGCGAGACCGGCGTGCGAGATCCCCGCCTCGTCCAGGATCGCGTCGAGCAGTGAGTTGGGCTGCATGGATGCCCCCCGGGTGGCCTGGTGCCGTCAGCGTAGTGCGAATGCGTTCACACGGGGTGTGAACCGAGTGCGCACATCCTCAGCGTGCGCGCACTGTTGCGGAGAGTGTCGGTCCGGTTGACTTGGGTGCCTCGCAAGAGGCCGGCCCGGCCACCGGCTCCCCCTCGCACATGCGGTGGCCTGGCCGACGACTAAAGAAGCGGCCGCTCGAGACAGTTCCTCGCCTGCGGGTGGGCGGGCGCGCGTCGATGCGTGCGTTCGTTGTGGAGTACCAGGAGGGCGATGTCGTCGGTCGGGCGGCCGTTCGTGTGGTGCAGCAAGGCCGTGAAGACCGTGCGGAGGACGGCCTGGGGGGAGACGGGGCGGTCACGAACCGCTTTCGCGAGTGCCTCCGGCAGGGAGAAGAAACGGCCCCTCGCGTCCCTCGCGTCCTCCGCGCCGTCCGTGTACAGGACCAGGGACTCGTCGGCCAGCAGATGACCGCAGGACGGCGCGGTCAGGTCCGCCGGGAGCGGGAAGGGGCCGAGCGGCGGGAACGGATCGGCCGACGACAGGGGCTCCACCCGCATGCCACTCAGCACGTACGGCCACGGGTGGCCGCAGTTGATCGCCCGTACCTCGCCGTCTCCCGCGATCTCCAGGAGCAGCAGGGTGACGAACTCCTCGGCGACCGGGCTTTCCGGGTCCTGGGCGCCGCTGGACGGGTGTTCCGTCCTGGCCCGTTCGCGCAGGTGCCGGGCGAGGGCGCGGTCCAGCCGGCCCAGGACCCGGCCCAGTTCAGGTTCGTCGTGGGCGGCCTCCCGGAAGCTGCCGAGGACCGCGGCGGCTGTGGCGATGGCGGCCAGTCCGTGCCCGCGGACGTCGCCCATCACGACCCGTACGCCGTGTTCGGTGGCGACGGCCTCGTAGAGATCGCCGCCGATGCTCGCGCCCCGGTCGGCGGAGAGCTGGGCGGCGGCCACGTGCAGTCCGGCGAGGCGGGGTGGCAGCGGCCGCAGCAGCACGCTCTGCGCGGCACCGGCGACCTTGCGGGCCTGCCTCAGCTCCCTGAGCAGGGTCCGGCGGACATGGAGTATCAGTCCGGTGCCGACCGCGAAGAACACCGCGCTGGTGACGATCCGTGCGCCGAGCGCGTTCTGCTCGGCCAGCGGGCACCCGAACCGGTAGCCGACCGCGGCGGCACCCCATGCCGTGGGCAACGCCAGGGCGAGGGCACGGCGCCTGGGCCGTGAGTGCGTCCGGGGCCGCCTGCTGCGGGGAACCCCAGCCTTGATGCGGATCATGCCGATGGCCCCCATATAGGCCCTGACAGACAGAATCGGACCGACCCCGAAAGGCCGGTCCGAT
>NZ_JBEYFC010000163.1:0-17407 GCF_040634175.1 Streptomyces sp. NPDC007162 | reverse complement strand
GGGCGGCTGGTCGAACAGGCCGGTGCGCTCGTCCCGCCGGGACATCCGCAGTCGCCGGACCTCATGGCCGCTCGCGGGCACCTGGCGTACACGTACCACTGCCTCACCAACGACGACGGCTGGCTTTCCGAGGCGATCGACGAGCTGGAATCGGCTCTGCGCGCGTTACCCGACAGGGATCCCAGGCGCGCACCGTTTCTCAACGACCTGGCCGGCTGCCTGCGACGCGCCGCGCACCGGCGGAGCGACACGGATCTCCTCGCCCGGTCCGCGGCAGCCGCCCGGGAGTCGCTCGATGCCACGCCGGTCGCGACGCCCGAGTACGCCGTCTCCCAGACCACCTACGCGATCACCCTCCTGGAACGCTACGAGATGGCGAACCCGGCCGATCACGCGTTGATCGACGAGGCCGAGTCGCTCACGCGGGCGGCCATCGACTCGGGATCCCTGCAGCCCGCCGACGAGGCGAAGGCGCTCTCCAACCTGAGTCGCGTACTGCTGTCCCAGTACGAGCGCACCCGGCAGTTGCGGTGTCTGGAGCAATGCGTCGAAGTCGCCCGACGAGCCGTGCAGACCGGCGACGAGCGGGACGAGGACCACTCCACGTGCCGCGCCAACCTGGGCATCGCCCTCACGGCGCTCGCGCGGGCCCGGGCGAACGACCCGGAACTGCTGCGGCAGGCCGAGGCGGAACTGACCACGGCGCTGGGAGCGCTGGCCGCGGACGAGAGCCGGTCCTACGCCCTCTCCGCCCTGGGGCTCGTCCGACGGATCAGGGGGACCCAGTCACCCGATGCCGCCTCGGACGACGTCGATCCCGACGACCTTCAGCGGCAGGCGGTGGAGGCGCTCCCCGACGGCCATCCCGATCAGGTGCTGGGCCTGCTGCACCTTGCCGACGCCGCGGTGACCCGGCATCTCGAACTCGGTGACGAGGCCAGTTGGGGGCAGTACCTCGGACTGCTGCGGCGCGTCGCCCGTGTTCCCGGCAGGCAGTGGGCCACCCGAATGATCGCGCTGGCCCAGGCGCTCACCCAGAAGAGCCCGCAGGACGACGCGTGGGCCGAAGCCGAGGAACTGCTCACCGACGTCGTCGAGGGAGGATGGGCGCTCCCGCGCGACGTCCGTTCGGCCACTTTGGTCAGGGCCCGGATGCTGCGCGGCCGGTTTCAGGCCGGCCGGGACGAGCGAGTGGGGACCCTGCGGGCCGCGGCGGTACGCGCGGCTCTTCAGGCGGTGGAGGACGGCTACCCGCTGCGTGACCGACCCGTACCACTGCCCCGCGCGAGTGACGGACGGCCACTGACGCTGGGCATCGGCGAAGTCGCCGAACTCGACCGGGCCATAGCCTTGCTGCGTGCCGATCAGCCTCCCGAGCAGGAGACAGACGCGCGGACGGAGCATCTTCTCGAGT
Source organism: Streptomyces sp. NPDC007162 (assembly GCF_040634175.1). Taxonomy (NCBI): domain Bacteria; kingdom Bacillati; phylum Actinomycetota; class Actinomycetes; order Kitasatosporales; family Streptomycetaceae; genus Streptomyces; species Streptomyces sp. NPDC007162. The sequence goes on along the minus strand of NZ_JBEYFC010000163.1, from coordinate 15,993 downwards.
TGTCCTCGGCCTTGCACTGCCGATACCTCTACGACAACGACGTCAGCCTGCTGAACGAGTCGGTGGCCATCTGCCGGGACATGCACCGTCTCGCCGGTGAAGGGACGGAGCAGGCAACCCTCATCGGTACGACGCTCGCCGCACGCCTGCGGGAACTGAACCAGAACACGCCCTCCGCCGGCGCCCTCGCGGAAGCCGTCGTCCTGTTCAGGACGGCGGCCACGACGGGGACGGAGCGCATGCGGGTCCGTCTGGGCGCCGCCTGTGACTGGGCGAGGTCCGCCGAATCGCTGGGCGACTCCGAGCAGGCTTCCCAGGCCTATGGCACGGCCCTGGACCTGCTGGAGCTCGCCTCCTGGTCGGGGATCGACCGTGAGGGGCAGGAGACCCTCCTGCGGGCGTCCGACGGCCTGGCCCGCGACGCGGCAGCCCTGGCCATCGGCAGACGCGAGTACGAACGTGCTGTCGAACTGCTCGAATGCGGCCGTGGCATTCAGCTCGGCCGCGCCCTCGGTGGCCGGACAGCCCTTCGCCGGGTCGCCCGAGTGGCCCCGGAGCTGGCGGAGCAGTTCGCGCGAGCTCATGCCGAGGCCGAGGCCCCTCCCGTACCGGATGCGTACGGGGGAGCTCTCTCCACTGGCGAGCGGCTCGCCGCCACCCGTCGCCGAAACCAACTCGTCGAGCTGATCAGGGACAAGGAGGGCCTGGCCGACTTCCTCACCAGGCCGTCCTACCCGGTGCTGCGGGACGCCGCCGCAGAGGGCCCCGTCATCATCGTCAACACGAGCCGCTCGCGTTGCGACGCCCTGGTGCTGCGGGCGCGGCGGAACGTGCTGGCCATCCCGCTGGACGGCGTCACCGACGACCTCGTACGGTCCTACGCCCGCCGCTTCTCGCTCGGCATGGCGATCCTGGAAGGCGAGGATCTCGGTCTTTCGCAGCGCACGAGCGGACGCCACCTGGTGGCGACCGCACTGGAGTGGCTGTGGCACCAGGTCTGTGCACCCGTTCTCAACGAATTGGGTCACACGCGGGCGAAGTCCGCGGACGAGGCCGAACGGGTGTGGTGGTGCCCCACCGGGGCCTTCGCCTCCCTGCCGTTGCACGCCGCCGGTCTCCACAACCGGCAGCGCGCCGACGGCCAGTCGGTGCTGGACCGGGTCGTTTCCTCCTACACCCCGACGCTGCGTCAGCTGATCGACCGCAGGGCGGCCTCATCCACGCCGGTCGGCCGTCCGCTGCTCGTCGCCGTGCCCGATTCCCGGGTCGGCGGTGGACAGCGCACCCTGGCCACCGCGCAGCAGGAGGCCGAGATCTTCCTTCGGTACTTTCCCGCCGCGCGGGCCCTTGTCGGACCCGCCGCCACGGAGGCGGCCGTCCGGGAGCATCTGCAGCGAGCGGGTTGGGCCCATTTCGCCTGCCACGGAGCCGTACGCGGCCCGTCGGGTGAGGACGACGCCCGCCTGCTGCTGTACGACGAGGAGCTGCGGATGGGTGCCGTGTCCGGCACCTCGCCGGACAGGAACCGCGAGTTCGCCTTCCTCTCCGCATGCGGCACCGCTCGCACCGTGAGCGGACTCAGCGACGAATCCCTGAACCTGGCCACCATGATGCAACTGGCCGGCTATCGCCACGTCATCGGAACCCTGTGGTCCATCGACGACGCCATGGCGCCGACGGTCGCCGCCGGCGTCTACTCCCGTCTTGTCCGGCCGACGGGAGAAATGGCCGCCGACGGTGCCGCACGAGCTCTCCACTGCGCCGTCCTCGACCAGCGGCACAGTTACCCGATGGCATCCGTCGGCTGGTGTTCCTACGTCCACCTGGGGCCATGATGACCAACCTCGCGGCCGAGCGTGACCAGATTCTGCGTCGCATGCACGACAGGCTGGACGCGTTCGTGCTGTACGCGGAGCCGGCGCTGCTTCTCGACCCCGTGGCGTTCGCAGACGCCTCACTGCTCGTGCAATTCGCCGCACGCCGCCATGTGGACACCGGAAGGCCCGTGGCGGACCGGGAGTTCCGGCACTCGGCCGTGCTGTTGGCGGGGTGGTTCCATCGGATGCGCGCGTGGTTGCTGCCTGACGAGGAGGCGATTCGCGCCTCCCTGCGAACCTCGGAGGAACTGTTCCGGTCGGGGGGCACACCCGACGACGCGAACGTCCGGCCGCAGGAAGTCGCCGGCCGCCCGGGCGGCCCGGCCGGCGACAGGGTGCCGAGCCGCGCCGAGGGTCTCAGCGGGCTGGCTCACGTGGCCTACGGGCTCTGGGAGGAGACCGGGCAGCTGGAAGCCCTGGACCGTGCCATCACCATGAGCCGGGGGGCGGTCGAGGAGGGCGAGCCGGGTTCCGCGGCGCACGTCAGGGATCTCGACTTCCTCAGCGCCACACTGCGTACGCGATCTCAGAGCACGGGATCACGGGCGGACGCGGAGGAAGCAGTGGAATTCGGACTTCGAGCCCGAAGTGCTGCCGAGGAGGTGTGTGATCATCTTTTCTCCTCCCTCCACCACCTGGGCCTGGCTCTCTCGCACCGGGCCCGGCTCGCGGGCAGCGCCGACGCCCTCGACAGCGCCATCGCGGTGCACCACAGAGCCATCACGGTGGGCATCGCCGACGGCGTCGCGGCGCAAGGCGTGGCCACCGCCTTCCAGGGGCTGTCCATCGATCTGCTCCTGCGCTACCAGGCGAGGAAGGACCCGGCGGATCTCGATGCGGCCGTCGTGGCGGGTACTCAGGCGATGACGCGGGCGCCGGAGGCCGATCCGACGATCCTGCACAACCTCTGCTACATGCTCACCCTTCGGGCCCAGGCGACCGGAGACACCGCCGACCTCGCACAGGCGATCCGGGTCGGTCAGGATGCCGTGGACGCCGCCCCCACCGGTCATCCCGAGCGGCCCGCCGCCCTCAACGACCTCAGTCTGGCCTGGGGGTTCGTGGACCTTGACACGGCGATCGACCTGGCCCGCGAAGCGGTCGAGCTCTCGCCCGACCGGGACGCGCGTGACGCCCGGAAGGCCACCAGGCTCGCCAACCTGGCCCAGCAGCTGTGGATGCGCTTCGAGAGCGACCGACAGCACGCGGACATCGACGAGGCCGTCGAGTTGCTGGACCAGGCCCTCGGTCTGCTGCCCCGTCACCATCCCAAACGGACCGAGGTGCTTCACGAGCTGGCCCAGTACCTCGACGTGCGCTTCCAGGCCTTCCGGCGTCTGGAGGACCTCCGCAGGATCCTCGACATGCGCAGGGCCGGCGAAGGGGCGTGAGGAACCGGCCGTCCGGTCCCTGACGCACAGCCGCCGCACAGCTCACCGGTGCCGCCCCTCAGGGGCGGCACCGGCATTTCCGGGGTCCGCCACAGCCTTCTCATGGTTCTCTTATTTCGGCCTTAGAGGGCCATCACGGTGCGTCCCTACCGTGCGGTCATGTTCTTCACCTACCTGAGGCGCGAACTGCGCCGCCGCAGAAAGGCGGCTCTCGTCGTCGCCTCCGGCCTCGCGCTGGGCATCGCACTGGTCATCGTGGTCAACTCCGTGTCCAACGGCATGGGGAAGGCGCAGGACAAGGTCCTCCAGTCGCTGTACGGCCTGGGTACGGACATGACGGTCACCAAGGCCGCCTCCGCCTCCACGAGCAGCTCCCAGCGTCCGCGTTTCAACTTCGACGCACAGAACAACGGTTCGTCGAAGACGCAGAGCAGCGACCGCGTCATGGTGCAGGGCTTCACCACCCTCGCCTCCTCGACCGTCGCCAAGGTCTCCGACCAGAAGGGCGTCTCGACGGCGGTCGGCGGACTGAGCCTCAACGTCGTGAAGATCAGCGGTCAGTTCACCCGGGGCCAGTTCCAGCAGAACCAGAACTCCGGCAGCCGCGGGGGGTTCGGCGAGCGCGGTGGCGGCACCGGGGCGCCGCAGGGTGAGGTCCGCGGCGGCGGCGCCAACTTCGACGTCAACAGCTACAGCGTCTTCGGCACCGACGTCGCCAACGCCGGCCTCGGCCCGCTGACCTCGTCGAAGATCACCAGCGGCCGCACCTTCAAGACGAGCGAGGCCGACGCGAAGGTCGCCGTCGCCGACTCGGCCTACGCCAAGGAGAAGAAGTACAAGGTCGGCTCCACCGTCACCATCAAGAGCGTCAAGTTCAAGGTGATCGGCATCGCCACCGCCACCTCCGGCGACTCCGCGGCGAACCTGTACATCCCGCTCCAGCAGGCGCAGACGCTGGCCAGTGAGAAGAACAAGGTCACCACGATCTACGTCAAGGCGACCGACTCCCAGCAGATCGACACCGTCAAGAGCGCGATCCAGAAGAACGTCTCGGGTACGACCGTCACCACCTCCGCCGACCTCGCCAAGACGGTCTCCGGCTCGCTGTCCACCGCCTCCAGCCTCGCCACCAACGTCGGCAAATGGCTGTCCATCGCGGTGCTGGTGGCTGCGTTCCTGGTGGCCGGTCTGCTCACCTCCTCGGCGGTCTCCCGGCGCGTCCGCGAGTTCGGCACCCTGAAGGCGCTGGGCTGGAAGTCCGGCCGGGTCACCCGGCAGGTCATCGGCGAGGCCATGGTCAACGGCCTGGTCGGCGGTGCCCTCGGCATCGCGCTCGGCCTGACGGGCGCGTACGTCGTCACCGAGATCAGCCCCACCCTGCAGGCCTCCCTCGGCGGCGGCGGGAACGCGGGCGGCGGCCCCGGCGGGGGTGGTGGGTTCGGCGGCGGCGGTGGCTTCGGTCCCGGCCGGCAGGCCGCGAAGACCCTGGAGGTCGCCCTGACGGCCCCGGTCAGCGTGACGACGATCGCCCTCGCGGTGGCCCTCGCGGTGGCCGGCGGCCTGATCGCGGGCGCGTTCGGAGGCTGGCGCGCGTCGCGTCTGCGTCCGGCGGATGCGCTCAGGCGCGTCGAGTAGCCGACAACGCAGCCGCCCGCCCCCCAACCCTCCAGGAGCCCCCATGTACGAACTCAGAAACGTCACCAAGCTCTACTCACGCGGCAAGGACACCGTCCGCGCCCTCGACGGCATCGACCTCACCATCGCCGACGGCGACCGCCTGGTCATCCAGGGCCCCACCGGCGGCGGCAAGTCCACCCTCCTGCAGATGCTCGGCTGCCTGGACCGCCCCACCTCCGGCGAAGTCGTCCTCGACGGCACCGACTTGGCCAAGCTCTCCGAGACGAAGCTCACCTCGGTCCGCAGCGCGAACATCGGCTTCGTCTTCCAGTCCTTCAACCTGATCCCGACACTCACCGCCCAGGAGAACGTCGAGACGGCCCTCGTCCCCCTCGGCGTCAAGACCAAGGACCGCCGGGAACGCGCCGCGGAGGCGCTCACGTCCGTCGGTCTCGGCGAACGCCTCGGCCACCTCCCCGGTGAGATGTCCGGCGGCCAGCAGCAGCGCGTCGCCATTGCCCGGGCCCTCGTCAAGCAGCCCAAGGTGCTGCTCGCCGACGAGCCGACCGGCAACCTCGACGAGGGCATGCGCGACGAGATCATGGACGTACTGGAGCGCATGTGGAAGGAGCACGGGCTGACTTTCATCATGGTCACCCACGACTCCGCGATCGCGAAGAAGGCCCCGCGCCTCGCGACCATCCGCAAGGGCAAGATCACCGTCAAGGAGAACGCCGGCGCATAACACCGAACTCCCGCGCACGACCGCGCGATTGTGTAACGGTGTCCGCCCCGGCCGGTAACAAATCTCTCGCTTGCTTCTTACCGGTCTCTCATCTATTGAGCCCGCTGATCACCCCCCGGCATACTCCGTGTTCCGGGGGGTTGACGTATGTACGTACGAGACTGCCCCCGACCGGGTGAACGGGGAATTCGCCCGGCACACCGTCTCCCAGGGGGAGTCTTGCGCAGACAAGTGAAAAGAGCAGCGGCGGCCACGGTGGCCACCGCGGCCGCCGTCGCCCTCGCCGCGGGCATGACCAGCCCGGCGTCGGCGAAGCCGGAACAGCGTGCCGCCTCGGCCGTCGCCGCGGCCCGCGCCTCGCTCGCCGGCAAGCACCACGTCACCCTGATCACCGGCGACCGCGTCGCCCTCGACGCCAAGGGCCGTGTCGTCGGCCTGGAGCGGGCGAAGGGGCGCGAGCACATACCGTTCCGGATCAGCAAGGTCGACGGGCACACCCTCGTCGTGCCCGGTGACGCCGTCCAGCTGGTGGCCTCCGGGAAGCTGGACCAACGGCTCTTCGACGTCACCGAGTTGGACAAGGCCGCCACCCGCAGGGCGCAGCAGAACGGCCTGAAGGTCATCGTCGGCTACAGCGGTGCCGCCACCGCGGCCAAGGCCGACGTCCGGGACGCGGGCACCCTGCGGCACAGCCTCAAGGCGCTCAACGCGGACGCCGTGCAGACCCCGGTCAAGGAGACGCCCGAGCTGTGGGACGCCGTCACCAACGGCGACAAGGCGGCCGCCGGCATCGCGCACGTCTGGCTCGACGGCGTCCGCAAGGCCGCCCTCGACAAGTCCGTGCCGCAGATCGGCGCCCCCACGGCGTGGGCGGCCGGCTACAACGGCAAGGGCGTGAAGATCGCCGTCCTGGACACCGGTGTGGACACCACCCACCCGGACCTCAAGGACCAGGTGATCGCCTCCAAGAACTTCACCACGGCCGCCGACGCCTCCGACCACTTCGGCCACGGCACGCACGTCGCATCCATCGCGGCCGGCACCGGCGCCAAGTCGCACGGCAAGTACACGGGTGTCGCACCCGGCGCCAAGATCCTCAACGGCAAGGTCCTCGACGACACCGGCTCCGGTGACGACTCCGGGATCCTCGCCGGCATGGAGTGGGCGGCGGCCGAGGGCGCCGACGTCGTCAACCTCAGCCTCGGCGGCTACGACTCCCCGGAGATCGACCCGCTGGAGGCGGAGGTCGACAAGCTCTCCGCGGAGAAGAACATCCTCTTCGCGATCGCCGCGGGCAACGACGGCCCCCAGTCGATCGGTTCGCCCGGCAGCGCGGCCGCCGCGCTCACCGTCGGCGCCGTCGACGGCAACGACAAGCTCGCCGACTTCTCCTCCACGGGACCGGCCGCCGACGGCTCCATCAAGCCGGACGTCACCGCCCCGGGCGTCGACATCACCGCCGCCGCGGCCAAGGGCAGCGTCATCGACCAGGAGGTCGGCGAGAACCCGCCCGGCTACCTGACCATCTCCGGTACGTCGATGGCCACCCCGCATGTCGCGGGCGCCGCCGCGATCCTCAAGCAGGAGCACCCCGACTGGGGCTACCAGGAGCTCAAGTCGGCCCTGACCGGCTCCGCGAAGGGCGGCAAGTACACGCCGTTCCAGCAGGGTACGGGCCGGATCGCCGTGGACAGGGCCATCAAGCAGACCGTGCTCGCGCAGCCGTCGTCGGTCAACTTCGGTGTCCAGCAGTGGCCGCACACCGACGACACCCCGGTCACCAAGCAGCTGACCTACCGCAACGTCGGCACCAAGGCCGTCACCCTCAGCCTCACCTCGTCCGCCACCGACCCCAAGGGCGCGGCGGCCCCGGCCGGCTTCTTCAAGCTGGACGCGACCAAGGTGACCGTCCCGGCCGGCGGCACGGCCTCCGTCGGCGTCACCGTCAACACGAAGCTGGGCGGCACCCTCGACGGCGCCTACTCGGCGTACGTGACGGCGACCGGCGGCGGCCAGAGCGTCCGCACGGCGGCCGCGGTGCAGCGCGAGGTGCAGTCGTACAGCGTCACGGTCAAGCACATCGGGCGGGACGGCAAGCCGACCGGGCTCTACAACACGAGTCTGATGGGCTACTCGGGCCTCGGCAACGGCAGCGGGATCAACGTGCCGGTGTCCGACTCCGGGACCGCCACCTTCCGGGTGCCCAAGGGCACGTACCTGCTCGACGCCTGGATCGCCAAGGACTTCACCACCTTCGACGGCGGCCTCGACTGGCTGGTCCAGCCGAAGCTGAGCGTCACCAAGGACCTCACGGTCACCGTCGACGCCCGCACCACCAAGGCGTCCGACATCACCGTGCCGGACGCGGCGGCCAAGTCGAACTTCGCGACGGTCGACTACATGTACGACCCGGCGGGCATCGGCATCGGGGCCGGCTTCGACACCTTCGACAAGATCAGGACCGCCGGTCTGGGACCGGACGTCAGCGGCCTGACGCAGACCTGGAGCGGCCAGTTCGTCAAGGGCGGCGGCGAGGAGTACGACGTCGCCACCAGCGCCCAGGTCAAGAGGTTCCAGGGCGGCAAGGTCCGGCACTTCAAGACCGGCGAGCTGGCGACGGTGAAGAACACCGTCGGCGCCTCCGCCCCCGGCAAGACCGGATCGGTCAGTCCCTGGGGCGTCGTCGGCGACGACGTGGTCATCGGCCTCGGGGTGGAGCAGAAGCTGCCCGCCACCCGCACCTTCCACCTCTCCACCGTCGACGGCGCCCAGTGGGCCTTCGACGCCGTGCAGAACAGCGGACACGACGCGCAGGGCCTGCCGATCGCCGACGCCGGCTACACGCAGGACGACATGCAGGCGTACAAAGCGGGTCGGACCTACCGGAACACCTTCAACACCGCGGTCTTCGGCCCGCACCTGACCTCCCAGTACGGCCTGTACCGCGACGGCAACCAGATCTTCGGTGTGATCCCGCTGTTCTCCGACAGCGCGAAGCACCCGGGGTCCTCCGACTTCCTGTCGGTGAACACCACCCTGTACCGAAACGGCACCAAGGTGGGCTCCAACAAGGACCCGCTGTTCGGCGACGGCGTGTTCACCGTGCCGTCCGGTGACGCCGAGTACAAGCTGACCACCTCGGTCATCCGCTCGGTCAAGGTCGCCGCGGCCTCCACCCGGATCGACGCGAGCTGGACCTTCCACTCGAAGAAGCCCGGCAGCAGCACCCCGCTGGCCCAGCTCCCCGCCTCCACCGTCCACTTCGGCGCCACGACCGGCCTCGACAGCCGCGTCGCCGCAGGGAAGACGGTCACCTTCCCGGTCACCGTGGAGGGCTCGGCCGCCGGCCGCAACCTGAAGTCGCTGGTGGTCTACGTCTCGTACGACTACGGCAGGACCTGGAAGAAGCTGACGGTCAGCCACGGCAGGATCACCGTCAAGAACCCGGCCAAGGGCAAGGCCATCTCGTTCCACGCCAAGATCGCCGACAAGAAGGGCAACAAGTCGACGATCTCGATCTACAACGCGTACTACGCCAAGTGAGCGCGTCGGCCGCCGAGTAGCACCCCAGCGAACGGCCCGTCGGAAGCGCGGCTTCCGGCGGGCCGTTCCCCCTGTCCCGGCCGGTCAGGCCCGGGGCGCGACCCGGTTCGCGTCCGTGCCCCAGCTGGCCAGCAGCCGCAGCGCCTCCGCCGACGCCGACCCGGCTTCCGCGTGGTAGGTGACCAGCGCCTGGTCCTGGTCGCCGGCCATGCGGAACGACTCGTAGTGCAGGGACATCTCACCCACCAGCGGATGGTGCATCCGCTTCACCCCGTACGACTTCTCCTTGACGTCGTGCGTCGCCCACAGCCGACGGAACTCCTCGCTCTTCACCGAGAGTTCGCCCACCAGCGCGGACAGCCGGGTGTCGTCGGGATAGCAGCCGGCGTCCATCCGCAGCTGGCACACGATGTCGATGGCCTTCTGCTCCCACTCCACGAACAGATCGCGGTAGTCGGGGCGCAGGAACGTCAGCCGCGCCCAGTTGCGCTCCGCGGCGGGCAGCTCCGCCCAGTCGCCGAAGACCGCCGCCGCCATCCGGTTCCACGCCAGGATCTCCGAGCGCCGCCCCACGATGTACGCCGGTACGCCCTCCATCGCGTCCAGCAGCTGCCCCAGCGATGCCCGCACCTGCTGCGGCCGCCCCGACGCCTTCTTCTTGTGCTGCTTGCCCTTGGCGAGGTGGGTGAGGTGCGCGTGCTCGGCGTCGGACAGCCGCAGCGCACGGGCGATGGAGTCCAGCACCTCCGCCGAAACGTTCCGCCCGTTGCCCTGTTCGAGACGCGTGTAGTACGCCACCGACACCCCGGCCAGCTGCGCCAGCTCCTCGCGCCTGAGTCCCGGCACCCTGCGGTGCCGCCCGAAGTCCGGCAGCCCCACGTCCGAGGGGCGCAGCCGGGCCCGCCGACTGCGCAGGAACTCACTGAGCTCGGCACGCCGGTCCAGGGGCACGGAGGGGGAGGCGGGGGGCAGGGACTGGTCTTCCATACATCCAGTATTCACGGACGTACGCACCGGAACCTGACCCCGCCAGTGGTAGGCACGGCAGACGTACGCAGAGGCGGGGGCTGGGTGACGGACGTAGCGTGGGGGAGGCTGGCAGCGTGCCCGGGACGTGAGAAGGCAGCCGGGCGCGAAGACATCCTTAGGAGAACCCCCTCATGACCACTGTTGCTGCTTACGCCGCGCCCGCCGCCAAGGCCCCGCTGGAGCGGACCACGATCGAGCGGCGCGCGGTCGGTGAATTCGATGTGCTCATCGACGTCGAGTTCGCCGGTATCTGCCACTCCGACATCCACCAGGCCCGAGAGGGCTGGGGTACGGCGATCTTCCCGATGGTGCCCGGTCACGAGATCGCGGGCGTCGTCTCCGAGGTCGGCCCGGGTGTCACCACGTACGCGGTGGGCGACCGGGTGGGCGTCGGCTGCATGGTCGACTCCTGCCGCGAGTGCGACAACTGCAAGGCCGGCCTCCAGCAGTACTGCACCGGCGGCGGCGCCACCTGGACCTACAACGGCGTCGGCAAGGACGGGCAGCCCACCTACGGCGGTTACTCGCAGAAGATCGTCGTCGACGAGAACTACGTCGTCCGCATCCCGGACGGCCTCGCGCTCGACGTCGCCGCCCCCCTCCTGTGCGCCGGCATCACCACGTACTCCCCGCTGAAGCACTGGAACGCCGGTCCCGGCAAGAAGGTCGCGGTCGTCGGTCTCGGCGGCCTGGGCCACATGGGCGTGAAGATCGCCGCCGCGCTCGGCGCCGAGGTCACCGTGCTGTCGCAGTCCCTCCGCAAGAAGGACGACGGTCTGAAGCTGGGCGCCACGCACTACTACGCGACCAGCGACCCGAAGACCTTCGAGGACCTCAAGGGCACCTTCGACATCATCCTCAACACCGTGTCGGCCCCCCTGGACTTCGACGCCTACCTGTCGCTGCTCGGCACCGACGGCGCCATGGTGAACGTGGGCATCCCGGAGGAGCCGGTCCACATCCTCCTCTCCTCCGTCTTCGGCAACCGCCGCAGCCTGAGCAGCTCCGGCATCGGCGGTATCCCGGAGACCCAGGAGATGCTCGACTTCTGCGCCGAGCACAACCTGGGCGCCGAGATCGAACTCATCCGCGCCGACCAGATCAACGAGGCCTACGACCGGGTCGTGAACAGCGACGTCCGCTACCGCTTCGTGATCGACACGGCGACGATCTGAGTCAGCGCTCCCGCCTGCGGCCGAGCAGGTGGAGCAGATAGGGACCGCCGACCAGGGAGGTCAGCGCACCCACCGGGATCTCCAGCGGAGGGACCAGGGTGCGCGCCACCAGGTCGGCGGTCACCAGCACGACCGCGCCCGTCAGCGCCGAGCAGACCAGCGGCAGCTGCGGGGTGCGGGTGAGCCGCCGGGCCAGCTGCGGGGCGGTCAGCGCGACGAACCCGATCGGCCCCGCGGCTCCCGTGGCGGTGGCGGCGAGCGCGACGCCGAGGACGGTGAGACCGAGACGGGCGCGGTCCACCCGCAGGCCCAGGGCGGCCGCGGTGTCGGGGTCGAGGCCGAGGAGGCGCGCCGCCCGGCTCGCCCACACCAGTCCCGGCACGGTGAGCAGCAGGACGACGGCGAGCGGGCCGGCCTGCGCCCAGCCCCGCCCGTTCAGGCTCCCCGTCAGCCACAGCTTGAGCTGCTCGGCCGCGTCCAGCTCGCTGTCGGTGAGATACAGCTGGACGACGGCGGACAGGGCGACGCCGATGCCGACGCCGGTGAGCACGAAACGGGCGGGTTGCATGCCGTGGCGCCAGGCGAGTACGTAGACCAGGGCGGCGGCGGCCAGTCCGCCGCCGACGGCCACGAAGGGCATCGCTCCGGGTGCGGAGACGGCTCCCGTGGCCAGCGCGAGCACGGTCGCGGCGGCGGCGCCGTGGCCGACGCCGATGACGTCGGGACTGGCGAGCGGGTTGCGGGTGACGGTCTGGACGAGGGCGCCGGCGACGCCGAGGGCTGTGCCGACGAGGGCGCCGACCGCTGCGCGGGGCACGCGCAGTTCGTTGAGGACCAGGCCGTAGGGGGTGGGGTCACCGCGGAGGGTGTGCCATACCGCGAGGGGTGAGATGTAGGTCTGGCCGATGCAGGCGGAGGCAGTGAGGGCGACGGCGAGGAGGGCGAGGAGCGCGAGGGCGACGAGCGCCGACCGTTTGTGGAGGAGGAGGGAGGAGCGGGGGCGGGGGCGGAGCACGAATGTCCCCGCGGGCCGGTGGGGGCTGGTCGCGCAGTTCCTCCCCCAGCCTTCGGCCGGGGGGACCCCCGGCGCCCTTGAGGAGCGCTGTACTCGCGTCGTACGCCTCACGTCACGGCTCCCTTCCTCCGTACCAGCGTCACCAGCACCGGAACCCCCACCAGCGCCGTCATCACGCCCGCCGGGACCTCCGCGGGGGCGCGTACCACCCGGCCCAGTACGTCCGCCGCGAGCAGCAGGCCGGCTCCCAGCAGCGCCGACAGCGGCAGCACCCGTGCGTACCCGCCGCTTCTGACCAACCTCCGTGCCAGATGCGGCACCACCAGGCCCACGAACGCGATCGGGCCGGCCGCGGCCACCGCGGCGGCGGTCAGCAGTGTGGCCCCCAGGGCCGCGCACCCCCGGACCACCCGCACCCGGTGCCCCAGCGCACGCGCCGTCTCGTCGCCGAGGGCCAGTGCGTCCAGCCCCCGCGCGCACGACAGCACCAGTACGGCGCCCACCGCGAGGAACGGCAGCATCCGTACGACCGTCCCCGCGTCGCGCCCGCTCAGCGCCCCCACCTGCCAGAACCGGAACTCGTCGAGGGTCGCCGAACGGGAGGTGAGGACCACGGTGGTGGCGCCCGCGGCCATCGCGGACAGGGCGGTACCCGCGAGCGCCAGCTTCACGGGGGACGCCCCGCCCCGGCCGCGCGCCGCGATGCCGTACACCAGGCAGGCAGCGACGACGGCGCCGGTGAAGGCGTACCAGACGTACGCCCCGAAGCCGTACGCGGAACCCCCGACGACGATGGCGAGCACCACGCCCGCCGCGGCGCCCTGGCTCAGCCCGAGGATGCCGGGGTCGGCGAGCGGATTGCGGGTGACGGCCTGGAGCGTGGCTCCGGCGAGGCCGAGCGCGGCGCTCGCGGTGAGGCCGATCCCGGTGCGGGGCAGCCGGAGGGACCGCACGACCAGCGCGTCGGGTGCGGACCCGCCGTGCAGGAGGGCGTCGAACACCGTGGCCGGCGGTACCGCACGCGTGCCGACGGCGAGGCTGAGTACGGCGACGACGGCCACCGCGAGGGCGGCCGCCGGCCAGAGGAGGGCGCGGCGCACTTACCGGAGGTGCTCGGCGAGCTGTCGTACGACCAGACGCGCGGCCGTGGGACCGGCGTTGAGGTACCAGGGGTCGTCGTCGACCTGGACGGCGTGCCCGGCCCGCACCGCCTTCATCGACTTCCACAGCGGCCCGGCGAGGGTGCTCCCGGCGTCCGTCCTCGCGGGGTCTCCCTGTACCGAGTAGAAGATCCAGTCGCCGTCGGCGGTGTCCACCTTCTCGGTGCTGATGTCCTGCGAAATGGCGTTGAACCGCTGGGAGCCGGGGCGTGCGAGGCCCATGTCGACGGCGATCGAGCCGGTGAAGGAGGAGACGCCGAACATCCGGGTGCGGTCGGGTGTGAAGCGGACCATGGAGACCGTCGTCGACCCGTCGAGCGCCGTTCCGCTCGCCTTCGCGCCGGCGACGATGTCGTCGAGGAGTTCCCGTGCCGCCTGCCCCTTGCCGACGGCGTCGCCGACCAGCAGCAGGTCACGCTTCCAGTTGATGCCCTGGCCCGCGGTGACCACGGTGGGCGCGATCTTCGACAGCTGCGGGTAGAGGTCGCCGAGCGAGTCGTTGACCAGGATCAGGTCGGGCCTGGCGGCGGCCAGCGACTCCAGGTTGGGGGACTGGCGGGTGCCCGCGTCGGTCATCGCGGCGAGCTTCCGCTCGTACTGCGGGAAGGCCTCGGCGAGGTAGTCGGGGACCAGACCGGCGTTCTCGGCTCGGGTGCCCGCGGTCGGGACGACGCCGAGGGTCAGCAGGTCGTCGAGCTGACCGGTGCTGAGCACCGCGATCCGCTTCGGCCGGGCCTTGATGACGGTGCTGCCCTCGAAGTGGGTGACCGTGCGCGGGAAGTTGCCGTCGGTGGAGTTGTCGGAGCCCATGCCGTCGGCGAGGGCGCCGGGCGCGGCCGCGGGGCCCTCGGAGGCACCGGCGACCTTGTTCACGGACCCGTCGGCGTGGGCGCCGGCGGCACCGTCGCCGGTGGCGGAGGAGCCGCAACCGGCCAGCAGAGCGCCCGCCACGGACACGGCGGACACGGCCAGGACGGCCCTCGATCTCAACGCACGCACGACGGACTCTCCCGATCATCGGCTAAGGCAAGGCTTACCTTAACCGGTGCTGGGGGTACGTTGGACAGGAGGAGGTCCCACGATGACCGTGAACCTGAACCACACCATCGTCGCCGCACACGACAAGCACGCGTCGGCCAGGTTCCTCGCCGACGTCCTCGGGCTGGAAGTCAGCCCGGACTACGGCCCGTTCGTCCCGGTCACCCTGCCGAACGGCGTCACCCTCGACTACATGGAAGCGCCGGGGAACATCCCGACGCAGCACTACGCCTTCCTGGTCTCCGAAGACGACTTCGACGAGATCTTCACCCGCATCCGGAAGGCCGGCGTCAGCTACTGGGCCGATCCGTCCCACAGCCGGCCCGGCGAGATCAACACCAACGACGGTGGCCGCGGCACCTATTTCGACGACCCCAACGGCCACCGCCTGGAAATCCTCACCAGGCCCTACGGAGGCGGAGCCTGAGTCCTCCGGCAGCTCAGGCGGCGAGCCCCCGGAGGCCGTCCTGGGCTGCCATGACCAGTTCGATTCCGCGGTTGTCGGCGGCGGGTTCGCGCATCTGGTTCGTCACGTAGGCCATCGCCAGCCGTTCGCCGGGGTCCACCCACACCAGGGCCCCGCCCCAGCCGCCCCAGCCGAGGGCGTCGCCGAAGAGGCCGTAGCCGAGGCCGTACCGGCACGGCATGCCGAGGACCCGGTCCGCACCCTCGAACTGCACCCGACGCGCCCGCTCGCAGCCCTCGGGCGACAGCACCCGCACCCCGCCGACGGTTCCGCCGCAGGCCAGCAGGGACTGGACGAGGGCGACGGAGCGGGCGTTGCCGAAGCCGCTCGCCGCGGGGATCTGGGCCCGCCGCCAGGCGAGGCTGTTGCCGTCCCGGACGCGGAGCGCGGTGGCGGTGGAGGGCGCCGTCGTGTCGCGCCCCGGCGCACTGGCCGTGTAGTCCTCGTCCCGGCCCGGCGGCGGCACGGTGAGCGCCACCCGCCGGTCGTGCTCGGCGGCCAGCCCGATGTGGAAGTCCGCACCGAGCGGCCCGGCCACCTCGGCGGCGAAGAACTCACCCACGCTCCGTCCGGTGATCCGGCGCACCACCTCACCCACCAGGAACCCCTGGGTGAGCGAGTGGTACCCGGCCGCGGTGCCCGGCTCCCACTTCGGGGCCTGACGGGCGAGCCGAGCCGTGGCGGACGCCCAGTCGTACAGCTCCTCGACGGGTCCCTCCCAGTCGGGCAGCCCGGCGGTGTGCGACAGCAGGTGCCGCACCAGCACGTTCTCCTTGCCGGCCGCGGCGAACTCGGGCCAGTGGCGGGCGACCGGCGCGTCCGGGTCCAGCTCGCCCCGGTCGATCAGCACGAGCGCGGACAGCGCGGTCATCGTCTTGGTCACGGAGAACACGTTGACGATCGTGTCCCGCTCCCATGGCCGGTCCCGCCCGTCGTC